>JBDTPR010000213.1:0-9830 GCA_039932635.1 Candidatus Solibacter sp. | reverse complement strand
AGCCAATTGCAGCTTCGCGTGCTTGACCGCCCCGCCGTCGATCAATCCGGCCTCACGGACCGCTATGACTTCACCCTCGACTGGAGACCGGAAGAGTTCCAGTTTCCGAATGCGCCCGCGCCGCAGCGCGCAGCTGCCATGGCGGCTGCCGACGGGTTGCCCGATCTGTTCACCGCCTTCCAGGAGCAGCTCGGCATGAAGCTGCAGGCGACGAAAGCGCCGATGGATGTGTTGGTGATCGACAAAGTCTCCAGGCCGTCGGAGAATTAGGCCGAACTCCGCTTACCCCTTCGCCAGGCGCGCGGCACGCCGGAAGACGCTGGTCAGCATCGCCTCCGTCAATTTGCCAGTGGACGTATTCTGCTGGCTCGGGTGGTAGGAACTCACCAGTACCGGTTCGCCGGGAGCGATGCGGTACTGCAAATCGTGTCCGAAGACAAAAGGCGTGCGCGAAGCGATCACGCCGCGCGACTTCAACGTGTCAAGATAGATATCGAAAGCGATCTTGCCAAGCGCGACGACCACCTTTAGATTAGGGAGCAGTTCCAGTTCGCGCTCGAAATAAGGACGGCAGTTGCGCAATTCCACGGGCGTGGGCTTATTGCCGGGAGGAGCGCAGTGCGCAGCGGCGGTAATGTACAGATCCTGCAATGCCAGCCCGTCCTCGCGCGACACGCTGACGGGGTGCGAGGCGAACCCGGTCTTATGCAGCACCTTGTAAAGTATGTCGCCCGACCGGTCGCCGGTGAACATACGCCCGGTCCGGTTGGAACCATGCGCGCCCGGCGCGAGTCCCAGTATCAGTACCCGGGCGGCCGGGTCGCCGAACGAGGGGACAGGACGGCCCCAATACGTTTGATCGCGATACGCACGCCGTTTAAGTTGCGCAATTTCTACAGAATGGCGAAGCAAACGCGGGCAAAGCCCGCAGGCTATAATCTCTTGGTTGAGGATTTCCAGCAAAAGGTGATCCTTCTTCTAGAATAGGAGAAAAACCTCTTGACTGTGCGAGGTTCCGGTGTACATGATTGATTATTCGGCTGCTCCGGCTGAATGCTGTAATTTTCCGCTCTGGCCAACATTCCTTCCGTATTTCACCGATAAGGTGAATAGTGCCTTATGATCAGGACTTTTACAGCCGCCATTTTCCGATTATTTACTTTAGCTTTTTCTATTCAACTTGTTGTCAACACATCGTTTGCTGGAACTACCCCGGTCAAGCGGCGCCATAAGCGTCCGACCGCCGCCCATAAGGCGGCTGCCCTCAAACGTCCGGTCAAGGCCAGCGCGAAGGGGCCGGGGCGTCCTGCTCCCGCTCAAACCAAGGCGCGCGTTGTGCCGGTTCGCGTGCAGAAAGCCGCCATCGCTGGACCGCGCCCCGCGCCCCCGGCCCCTGTGGTGATCGCAGGTGGTCCGTGGACCAGCCCGACTTACGCAGACTCCACCGAGGGCGATAACATTGATGGCGAAGATCTGGAGATTCGCCGCGCCGCGGTCGAAGCCCTGGGTCAGTACAACGGGAGCGTCGTGGTGGTGGATTCCGCCAGCGGCCGCGTGCTCAGCATGGTCAACCAGAAACTGGCGCTCAGTTCCGGCTTCCAGCCTTGTTCCACGGTCAAGGTTTCGGTGGCGCTCGCCGGCTTGAGCGAGAAAGTGATCCAACCCGCCACCAAGTATCGCCTGGGCGGAATGCGTATGGATCTGACCTATGCGCTGGCGCACTCCAATAACTTCTACTTCGCCACGCTCGGCGAGAAGCTGGGCTACGAGCGGGTCGCCTACTACGCGCGCCTGTTCGGTTACGGAGAAAAGGCCGGCCTGAATATCGCCGGCGAGCAACCCGGCCGCTATCCCACTGCCGCACCCAAGAATGGCGGCGTGGGCATGCTCACCAGCTTTGGTGAAGAGATCCAGCAAACGCCGCTGCAACTCGCCGCGCTGATGTCCGCGATTGCCAACGGCGGCACGCTCAACTACCTGCAATATCCGCGCAACCAAGCCGAAGTGCAGAGCTTCGTACCGCGTATCAAGCGACGCCTGGATATCGCCAACGTGATTCCGATGGTGAAACCCGGGATGCGAGGCGCGGTGGAATTCGGCACCGCACACCGTGCGCGCGAGGATGGCCCAATTGCCGGCAAGACCGGCACCTGCAGCGAAAACCACACCCACCTCGGATGGTTCGGTAGCTTCAACGATATCGGCGACCGCAAACTGGTGGTCGTGGTCCTGCTGACCGGAGGGCGTCCCGCCATCGGGCCTCTGGCCGCGGGAATCGCCGGCGACGTGTACCGCCGCCTCGGCGAAAAGAACTACTTCCGTACCGCGGAGATCATGACGCCGGCCAACCTGGTGTCCAGCCAGATCTGCTGCTCGGCCCCCCGTTAATTGCGCGGCATTCTCTCCGTCTCAGGAGAGTATGCCGGCACCGAAAACTCTGCTGCTGATTCCGCTGGGCCTGTGCACCTGTCTTGCCGCCCAGGACTCGGTCGCGCCCGAGCCGGCACCCTGGCGAGCCACCAAAACTTCGCTTTATCTGGCGTTTACCAGCGCCCGTCAACACCTGCCGGCTGCGAGCGCTGCACTCGAGTTGGCACGACAGGCCTCGGCCACCTCGCTCGAAGGGCGTCCCGCCGAAGCGGAAGTGATGGCGGAGCGTTCCTTCGCGATTCTGAAGGAAGCCACCCCAGCCAACCCGCTGCTGCTCGATCCGTTGCAGACTCTCGCCTCCGCCCAATTGGATCAGCGAAAAATCGGCAGCGCGCGCGAGACCGTGCGCAGAATGCGCGAGATTCCGGCGCCCCGCCCCGAGGACAAGGCGCGCGTCGAAGGCACTGTCGGAGCGTTGCGGCAGATCGAAGGCCATCCGGCCGAGGCCGAGACCCATTACCGTAACGCGTGGGCGGCCTGGCAGCAGGCCGGCAAGGCCAACAGCGCGGAAGCCTCCACGGCATTAACTTGCCTGGGCACGCTTTACACCAACGCGGGCCGCTATGCGGAAGCCGAACAGATGCTGGACCGCGCGCTCGCAGTCCTCAACGCATCGCGCAATGCCACCCGCCTGGATCGGATTAAGCTGTGGAATAACCGCGCCGTGCTGTACGGTCGGCAGGCCAAGTGGCGCCCGGCCGAAACCGAAATGCGCAACGCTGTGACCGCTGCCCAAACCGGTCCGCCGCTCGACCCAGTCTACGTGACCACGCTGCTCGCGAACTTCGCGCAGATCCTGCGCGCCAGCGGTCACACAGCGGAAGCGCGCGCCATCGAGACCCGTGCCGCCGCGGTGCGCCAACGCCTTCCGCAATCCACGGTCGTGGATGTGACCGAGCTACCTGTACGCGTTCAAAAATACTTCTGATAAGCGGCTTCCCACTGAGGACTCGGGTGCGGTTCCACGTTGGTGAGCTCGAAGGAATTGCGCACCACCGCGCGAGCCTCGGCAAGATTCTTCAGTTCGCCCGCGCCCATCGCCTGCACCAGGATGTTGCCGACCGCCGTGGCTTCGCTCGGACCCGCCACCACGCGGCGGCCGGTGCAATCGGCCACAAACTGATTGAGCAGCACGTTGCGCGAACCGCCGCCCACGATGTGAATCACCGAGATCTTGCGACCCGAAAGCGCCTCCAGATTCTCCATCACGTTGCGGTAGCGCAGCGCCAAACTCTCCAGAATCGCGCGCGCATACTCGCCGTCGGTGGCCGGAGACGCCTTGCCCTTACCCGCGCAGTAGGCCGCGATCTTGGCGGGCATGTCGCCGGGTTCCAGGAAAGCGTCAGGGTCGATGGATGCCGAAAAGGGGCGCGCCTCCGACGCCATCCCCGCCAGTTGCTCGTAGCTGTATTCCCTGCCCTCCAGCGCCCACGCCTTGCGGCACTCCTGCAATAGCCACAGGCCCGCAATATTTTTCAGGAAGCGTATGGTTCCGGAGACTCCCACCTCGTTGGTGTAATTGGCGGCCAGCGATCGCTCGTTGATCACCGGCCAGTCGAGTTCCAGGCCCATCAGCGACCAGGTGCCGGAGCTGATATAGCACCAGTCGTCGCCCTTCTCCGCGGGGACGGCGACCACCGCGGCCGCGGTATCGTGGCCCGCGGTCGCATACACCGGAGTGTGCGGCGCATCCAGCATCTTCCCGAGCAGCGCGCCGGGCTCAATCAGCGGGCACAACATTTCGGTGGGAATGCGCAGGCGCTGCAGCAGCTCGGTAGCCCACGTCATGGTGGCCGGGTTGAAGAACTGCGTGGTGCTCGCAATCGTGGTTTCCGACCGCGCCACACCCGTCAGCCAGTAGTTGAACAGATCGGGGATATTCAGTAATTTCGCGGCGATATTGAGCGCCGGCGCGGACTGCACGCGCATCGCGAACAATTGATACAGCGTATTGATCTGTATGAACTGTATGCCGGTATAACCGAAGACCTGCTCGCGCGGGACCGCCGCGAACAACTTCTCCATCATGCCGTTGTTGCGCGCGTCGCGATAATGCCGCGGTGAATCGAGCAGCAGCCCGTCGGACCCCAGCAGGCCGTAATCGACGCCCCACGCATCGATGCCGATGCCATCGAGCGTCAGCTTGCGTTCGCGCGTGGCCACCGCGATGCCGTGCTGGATCTCATGCCAGAGACGCAGCGTGTCCCAGTAGAGCGCGCCCTGGACGCGCACGGGAGTATTGGGGAAGCGGTGCAACTCTTCCACGGAAAGCTTTCCGGCGGACAGGCTGCCGAGCAAAGCGCGCCCGCTTTCGGCGCCCAGATCGATGGCGAGGTAGTGGCTCATGAAAACGCAATTCTACCGTAAGGCAGAAACCGTGGGGCAGGTGGGCAACAGTTGGCAACCCGCCTCCGCTCGCATTCCCAAGCGGTCGGCGCCGGTAAACAACCGGCGCGCAGGATGCCATCCTGCCCCACACTACTTCGGGGATGCCGTAAGTCCCAAGCCGGCTCCGCGAGGCAGAATCAACTTGCCGCCTTCCACTTTCACGCCGCGATAGGGGTCATTGGAGATCAGCAGATTGCCATCCAAATCGGCCCAATCCACCAGCGGCGAGAGATGCGCCGCTGCCGTCACCGTCACCGAACTGGAAATCATGCACCCCAGCATCGTCTTCATACCCAGCGATTTGGCGATATTAATCATGCGGTAGGCCTCCAGCATGCCGCCGCTCTTATCCAACTTCACATTGACGCCGTCGAAGTATTCCTTGAGCTTCGGGATATCGCTGGCATGCTGGCAAGCCTCATCCGCAATAATCGGCAGGTGCACGCGCGAGCGAATCCACTTCTGCTCTTCGAGCCTGTCCGCCGCCATCGGCTGCTCGATAAACTCCACGCCCATCTTCTCCAGCCAGTTGATCTTGCGGACCGCCTCTTCCTTATCCTTCCAACCCTCGTTGGCATCCACGCGCAGCGGCTTGTTGGTCACGGACCGGATGGCCTCGATCGTCGCCTCATCCGTATCCAGGCCGACCTTCACCTTGAGCACCGGGTAGGCTTCCGCCTCGCGCGTCTTCTGCTTGGTAATCTCGGGTGTATCGATCCCAATCGAAAACGTCGTGAGCGGCGCGTCCTTGGGGTCGAGTCCGAAATAGCTGTAAAGCGGAATCCCGAGTTTCTGCCCCACCCAATCCATCAGCGCGATATCCATGGCGGACTTGGCTGCCCACTCGCCCGGCACCCGCCGGAAGACTTCGGCCATGATCTTGGAAAACTGCATCGGGTCGGTGGAGGTCAGCAAATCGCGTACCGATTCCACGGCCTTCTGCGCGCTCACCGCGTCCTCGTGGTAGCGCACGATGGGCGCGCCTTCGCCGTGTCCGGTGATGCCGCCGCGCGTGAACGAAGTGTGCAGCGTATCGCGGTACTGGCTGGACGACATCGTGGTAGTCCATGTGTGCCGCAGATTCAGGCGCACGATCTTGGTGGCGACGGTAGTCTTCGCCGGGGCAGCTTTGGCGGCGGTCTGCGCCTGAGCCAAAGCGGCGGCAGCGGGCGCCGCGGCGGCGGTAGTCAGGAAATTGCGGCGGTTCATTTGAGTCTCCTGGCGGCCACCAGCGATTTGGTCCACGATTCCTCATTCAAATCGTCGATACGAATCATCGGTGTCTCGTGTGTCGTGGCGTTGATAAATTTCCCGTCGCCCATGTAGATTCCGGTGTGCGTGATCTTCTTATCCGACGAGCCGAAGTAGAGCAGATCGCCGGGTTGCAGTTCTTTGCGCTCCACCGGCATCATGCCGCTCCAGTCCGCCTGCGGCTGCGCGTCTCGCGGCATACTGATACCCCGGCGCCGCCCCAGCATCTGCGAAAAACCCGAGCAGTCGTAGCCGTAGCTCGAAGTGCCGCCCCAGGTGTAGGGCAAACCCAGGAAGCGCTTGGAGAACTCCAGCGTCTCGGAGATACTGAGCTTCTTGGGGTTCAACGAGATGTCGCCGGCCTGCACCCAGCCCGCGCGATCGTCGGGCAGGCGGACCTGATACCAGCGGCCGTCCTCCTTCGGTTCGGTCACCACTTCCAGGCGGCTTTCGAACGGTATCGTGATCAGCGGCGCGTGTTTGGTGACGCTGGCCTCGCGATAAATATGCGCGAACAGGCTCTGCACCTCGGCGACCTTTGGGCCCGCGGCGTACGGCCTGCCGGGAAGCAGCGACGACAATGGCGTCCAGCCCTGGTACTCATCGGCCGTGCGGATTCGGACCCACCCGTCCTTCTGCTCCACGATGCCCACATTAGCGCCGTAAATCGCCTGCGAAACCACGTCGGCGTCGGCGCTGGGACGCGAATACATGTTGACGACCGGTTGCAGCACCACCGCTGTGGGGAGGGCTCCGGCAAAGAATGCGACCGCGAGAAATCCGACCATGTAGTAACTTTAGCAGCCTCGCACACTCAGGTAATATCGGTGTGCAAGATGATACGCTAAAGCCGTAATCCGTCACTAGTCCGAGGGCGATGGGAACGATTCCGGTAGACGACCTGCTGCGCCAATATGTAGAGTGCGAAGACGCCGCACACGCCGATTCCCTCCTCGCGGAATTGGTGATTCAACACGCGCAGCCTGGCATTCGCAAGGTGGTTCTCTACAAGCTCGCCTTTCAGGGACAGGGCGAATCCCAGGACGTGGAAGATGTCGCCGGCGACGTCATGGTGGCATTGATCGCGCGCCTACAGGGCATGAGGAGCGGCGCGTCGGACGATGGCATCGGCAGCTTCGCCGGGTACACCGCCGTCGCAGCCTACCACGCCTGCCATGAGTATCTGCGCCGCAAGTATCCCAATCGGCACCGCCTGAAGACCCGGCTGCGATACCTGCTGAACGCCGAGAAGCCTCTGGCAGTTTGGGAGGCTTCGGCCGGCGAGTGGGTATGCGGCTTTCAGAGGTGGCAGAATGCCGGCATCGCACCGGCCGCGGCGGAATCGGTGGGGCACTGGCGCGACACTCTCTCAGACCTGCCGCGCGGCACCGGCGCCATGCATCCGGGCGAGCTTTTGTCCAAACTGTTCCAACATTTTAGCGGCCCGGTCGAGTTCGACGAACTGGTCAACATGATGGCCCACATATGGGGCGTGGACGATCCGCCGCCGGCCTCCGAAAAGACCGCCCGGGAAGTCGCGTCGGGCGAGGCCGACCCCACCCACCGTATGGAGTTGCAGCGCTGGCTGGCGGAGTTGTGGCGCCAGATCCGCGACTTGCCGCGCGGCCAGCGTGTGGCTCTGCTGATGAACCTGCGCGCCGGGGACAGTACGCCGGCCCTGACTATGCTGCCGCTGACCGGAATCGCGGGTATCCGCGAGATCGCCGAGGCCTTGGAAATCGCCACCGACGAGTTCGCCGCGCTCTGGAACAAGCTGCCCCTGGAAGACCTGGCCATCGCCGATCTGCTGGGCGTTACCCGGCAACAAGTGATTAACCTGAGAAAATCCGCACGCGAGCGCTTAACCCGAAGAATCGGTGGCAAATATCGATTATCTTAAGTTAGTAATATGGGGCCGGAATGGGCTTCAACCTAAGTGTAGAGTCCATGAATAAGGCGGCACATCCCGACAACCAGGAGCTCAAAGGCTACCAGCTTCGGACACTGGCGCCGGCGGACCTGCTTGCGGTGGATCCGCACCTCGCGGAATGCGAGCCGTGCCGCGCACGTTTGGCTGCCCCCGCAATGCCGGCGCTGGCGGAACTCCGTGCGCAGTTCACCGAGCACCTGGACTACGACCAGATTGTGAAATGCTCCGAAGGGCGGGGCGGCGCGGCGCTGGAACAGCACTTGGCTGAATGCGAACTTTGTCGCGCGGAGGTCTTAGATCTAAAGAACTTTAAAGGCGAATTGGCTTCGTTCCCGCGTTCGAAGGTGGTCGCCATGCCAGCCCCTGTAAAGAAATCCCGAACGCCCGTGTGGGCAGGAGTCGCCGCCGGAACCATCCTGGTGGCCGGACTGAGTTACTGGAGCCTTCGCAGCTCGGGCAATCCACAGCCGCCTCCGGTCCTGCTCGCACAGGCGCCTCCCGCGGAAGCGGTTCTGCCGGCCGATCAGCAGTCCGCAATCCAGGCCGCGCTCAGCGAACACAAGCTGGAGCGCGCCGCGGTGCTGGATCGCTTGATCACCCAGCGCGGCGTCCTGCTGGGTACCCCCGGTGAGGCACGCACCTTCGATCTTGCGGCGCCGATGGGCACCTCGGTCCTGACCGATCGTCCGGTCTTCCGCTGGCAGGCCGTGCCGGGCGCTGCGCAGTATGTGGTGTCGCTGTTCGACGACACGTTCCACAAGGTCGGCGAGAGTCCCATTCTGACCGCCGCCGAATGGCAGCCCGCTCAGCCCCTGGAACGCGGACGAGTCTACAACTGGCAGGTCTCGGCCAAGGTCGGTGGCGCTACCCTGCGTTCGCCCCTGCCGCCGGCGCCGGAAGCGCGTTTCCAGGTGGCGGGCGCCCAGCAAGCCGTAGAGATTGAAAAGGCGCGCCGCGATCATCCTGCCAACCACCTGCTGCTGGCCGTCCTCATGGCGAAAGCTGGGGCGCTCGACGATGCCGCCGGCGAACTGGACGAGCTCGCGGTCACCGATGCAGCCACCGCTCAAGCCCTGCGCACGAGCCTGGTCGAAATCCGCAAGAAGTAGTGGTTCGGGCACTTAGCAACGCTCGGACGCCGAGAATGCGGGCGTGATTATGAGCCCGGGATTTGATCCATTACCCTGAATGTAGTACACTGATTCTTTACTCCTGTGGTTCCGACACACCCCGTGTGTTCCGGCTCCCAACCTGAGGTTTGCATGCACGCGATAATCGAAACAGGCGGAAAGCAGTACCGGGTAGCCCCCGGTGATGTCATCCGCGTAGAGAAATTGGCCGGCGACATCGGCTCCGAAGTCGAGCTCCCCGTTAAGGCGTCTTTCAAGGAAGGCGGCGAACTGGTTTCCGGCGGTAAAGTGACCGGCACCATCGTGGGCGCGGACCGCGCGGCCAAGATTCTGGTCTTCAAGTTCAAGCGCAAGAAGCAGTACAAGAAAACCATCGGACACCGCCAGTCTTACACCGAAGTGAAGATTAGCGACGTGGCCGTTTAAGTAAGGGCGTAGGCAGCTATGGCACATAAAAAAGGATTAGGCAGTTCAAAGAACGGGCGCGATTCTAATGCGCAGCGGCTGGGCATTAAAGTTTTCGGCGGCCAGCTGGTTCCGGGCGGCAGCATCATCGTGCGCCAGCGCGGCACCAAACTGAAGCCGGGCGTCAATGTCGGCTGGGGCAAGGACGACACTCTCTTCGCCAAGGTGACCGGCGTGGTGGAGTTCCGCGACCGCGGTCGCATGGGCAAGTTCGTCAACATCCAGGCCAGCGTTTA
>JBDTPR010000212.1:0-9867 GCA_039932635.1 Candidatus Solibacter sp. | reverse complement strand
TTTCATGATGGCCTTTCTGACGGCAGTCTGACGGGGACCGGGATGAACAATTGTCAGGAGAATCGGCGGCACTTGTCAACCGCAGTGTTAATTAGCGCCTGCCGCCGCGCGCACCGGTGTGAGCACTGGATAAGATAGAAGTAATGCGATTGCCGTTGATTCTCGCGTTGGTCGGGTGGAGCACGGCGACGGCGCAGAGTATCGCCAACCCGAATCGCATCCGCCCGCTGATCGCGCGGATGGAGAGCGGCGCGGCCGGCCAGGTGCTGGCCTGCGATGTGACGCCGATCAAGCCGATGTTGAATTTCAGCTTCCGGTATCAGGCGGGGTATAGCGTTACGGTGCCGATGAAGCAGTACTTGGGCAGCGGACACAGTTGGACCACCCTGATCCAGATCACGCCGAAGGCGGAGGGCAAACGCCCGGTGTACCTGGTATCGCAAGCGTCGCTGCCCAACATACCGAAGACGAATGTGGAATCGCGAGCCGGCGGCGCGTATCTGCTGGGCGAAGGCTCGTACGACGTGCGCTGGATGCTGGTGGATAATTCCAATCGCGTGTGCAAGAAAAGTTGGCGGGTGGAAGTGCGACGCGCGCGGTCAGAGAGCAAGGTGCGTGTGTCGATGGCGCCGGACACGGTGTGGGAACTCGGCCTGCGCGGATCGCGGCCGATACCCACGGCAGCCGACGATGCGGCTCCCATGCGGCTGACGATTTTCCTGCATACGGCGCCGATGTTCGCGCGTCGCACTCGCATGCGCGGACACGACCAGATCACGCTACTGAGCACGGTGAGCGCACTCTTGGAACGCTTGCCAGCGAAGTACGTCCGCCTGGTGCTGTTCAATCTGGACAAGCAGAAAGAACTGTACCGGAAGGAAGATTTCCATCTCCGCGATATGTATCAGGTGTACGAGTCCATGGCGAATATCGAATTGGGACTCGTGGATTATCAGGTGCTGCAGAATCGCAAGGGGCACGTGGATCTATTAAGCGACCTGGTGAATCGCGAGATGGCGGAGACGCAGCAGAGCGATCTGGTTTTGTTCCTGGGGCCGACCACGCGTTTCCTCGACCGCATGCCGGGCGATCTGGTTGAGAAACCGGCCGGACTGAGTCCACATTATTATTATTTTCAACTTGTGCCCGGACCGTTCCAACAGGAGTCGATGTTGACCGACACCATCAAGAGCACCCTGTCGAGACTTGGCGGCAAGACGCTGGTGATTCACAATCCCGGAGAGTTCGCGAAGGCGATCGAGCGCGTCGAAAAACTCCCGCGAATTGCGGCGCAGGGGATTGCGGGCGGGGGCGACAGGTAGACCTCCGCACAGGCTGTCCCATCCCTTTCTTCACCGCTCTATATCGTCACGCGAGATAACCAAAGTCGTACTCCTCGCACGCAGGCCAAAAGTCATTAGCCGTGTTAAGGTTGAGATTGCTTTTGGCGGTTACTGGCGGAGATTTAATCTGCCAGACTACAGGCGCTAGCCCTTCATTCACTAAGTCGGGAACGGAGAGGCGGCCTGAGCAACTACGGATACTTGTAACATGACTAAGCCGAAGGTCCCTCTTTACGCCCCTATTTCAATCCTGATGCCTGTGTGCAACGAGGCGGAAGTCTTGGAAGGCGTGCTGGAAGAGTGGATCCAGGAAGTAATTCAATTTCTTCCGGAAGGCTCCGAATTAGTCATCGCCGAAGCGGCCAGCACAGATGGCACGCGCGAAATCCTGGCGGCCATGTCCGCCAAATACCCCTACATTAGAGTGCTCTATCGCGATACCAAGGAGGGTTTCGCCGCCGCCGCCCGACTTCTATATAAAGAAGCGCGCTGCCCCCTGGTGTTCTTTACAGATTCTGACGGACAGTATGTTCCCGCGGAGTTTTGGAAACTGACCCCGTTCGTCAAGGAATTTTCGATTGTCCACGGAGCCAAGATCGGACGCCAAGATCCGTTCTTCCGGAAGGTCGCCTCCGCCCTATTCAATCGCATCGCCCGCTTTCTGTTTGACGTCCATTACAGCGATATCAACAGTGCCTTTCGGATCATGAAGACGGAAACCGTCAGTGAGTTACTTCCGCAGGTGCACTGCATGCCGACTCTCTTGAACGCGGAACTCCTGCTTCGAGCCGAACTGGATAACCGCAGCATCAAACAGGTCCATGTCATCCACCGCCGTCGCCTGAAGGGTATTAGTCGGGGCCTTCCGCCGGGACAATTTCTCAAGGAGAGTCTGGCCGCCTATAAGGGGCTGTGCAACCTGAAATCGGAATATAAGCTGTGACCACATCCGGAGTGCGTCCGTGATCATCGTACAAACGCCCTTGCGGGTTAGTTTCTTCGGCGGGGGCACGGATTTTCCCGAGTTCTTCAGTCAGTACGGCGGCGCTGTGCTGGGCACCGCCATCGATAAGTACATCTATCACAGCGTCACGGCTTTCCCGTCGCGCCTCTTCGATTATTCAATCCGTCTCGCCTACCGTAAGGTCGAGTGCGTCGCCAATCTGGAGGACGTCCAGCACGGTCCCTTCCGCGAAGTGCTGCGCTATATGGATATCGAGCGCGACGTGGAAATCAGCCTCGCGGCAGACCTGCCCGCATCCACCGGCCTGGGATCCTCCTCGAGTTTTACCGTGGGCTTGATTAATGCCCTGATGGCATTTCAAGGCAAATTCATTTCTCAATCCGACCTGGCGGCCGCGGCGATCCACATCGAGCGCGACGTCCTGCGCGAGACCGTGGGATGCCAGGATCAGGTGCTGGCTGCATTCGGCGGCCTGAACGTCGTGCGCTTCACTAACGACTGTGAGTTTACCGTCCACCGCATCGCACTGCCCAAGCGGCGACAGGACGAACTCACCCAGTCGCTGCTAATGTTTTTCACCGGCACCACGCGCTCGGCGTGCGATGTGGAGAAACGCAAGCTGGCCAATTTTTGCAACGTGCAATGCCAGCTCAAACGCATGCTCTGCCTGGTCGATGAGGCGCACAATATTCTGACCGGGAATCGGGACCTGTCGGAATTCGGCGTCCTGCTGGACCGCACGTGGCGCGAAAAGCGAATGCTCGCCGCCAATGTGAGCAACGCCGTCATCGACGGCATGTACGAAACTGCGCTCGCCACCGGCGCGTTGGGTGGGAAGGTATTGGGAGCCGGCGGCGGCGGCTTTCTGCTCCTCTTTGTGCCACAGGAAAAACAGCCGTGCGTGCGACATGCGCTCAAAGACTTTTACGAAGTCCCGTTTTCGTTGAGCGCCAGAGGTAGCGGCGTGGTCCACTCATAGCTTGACGGGAGAATTATCGAAAATGAATATTCTGATCACAGGTGGCGCCGGGTATATCGGTTCGGTACTGTCCCCTCAGTTGCTGCAGGCCGGCCATCAGGTCACCGTGCTGGACACGTTCGCGTTTCGCCAGGCGAGTTTAGCGGATTGCTGCCAGTACGACTCGTTCCAGGTCGTGCGCGGAGATTGCCGTGACGAGGCGCTCATTAAGAAATTGCTGGCCCACGCCGATGTAGTGATTCCGCTGGCCGCCGTCGTCGGCGCGCCGCTATGCGCCAAAGACCCTATCAGCGCCCGAACCATCAATCAGGAAGCCGTGGAATTGATCTGCCGACTGGCCGGCCGCGAGCAGCGCATCATGATGCCCGTGACCAACAGCGGCTACGGCATCGGCGAGAAGAGTAGCTACTGTACCGAAGAGTCGCCACTTCGTCCGATCTCACTCTACGGCGTCACCAAAGTGGAGGCCGAGCGCGCCGTCCTGGCCCGCGAAAACAGCCTGACCTTCCGGCTCGCCACCGTCTTCGGAATGTCGCCCCGCATGCGTACCGACCTCTTGGTAAACGATTTCGTCTACCGCGCGGTCAACGACCGGGCCGTGTTGATTTTCGAAGGTCACTTCAAGCGCAACTACATCCACATCCGCGATGTCGCGCGCGTCTTCCTCTATGCGCTGGATCACTTCGAAGACATGAAGGGCAAGCCTTACAACGTCGGCCTCGATGAGGCGAACCTCTCCAAGCTCGAACTCTGCGCCGAAATCAAACGCCAGCTTCCCGAGTTTGTCTATGTCGAGGCGGCCATCGGAGAAGACCCCGACAAGCGCGATTACATTGTCTCTAACGCGCGCCTGGCCGCCGCCGGATTCCAAACCGAATGGTCCCTGGAGCGTGGGATTCGAGAGCTGATCAAGGGCTACGTCATCCTGCGCGACCGCTTGTACTGCAACATCTGAAGGCGCTCAAATGGGAGTGAACTGGCAACAGACCAAGGCCGTGATCCTCGCGGGAGGCGCTGGCACCCGCGTACAGCACCTCCTTCCGGGCATCCCCAAACCCATGGCGCCGGTTGCCGGCAAGCCGTTCCTCGAATGGGTGGTGCGCTTCCTGGCCAAGCAAGGCTTGCGCGATGTGACCATTTCGAGTGGCTACCGCGCCGAGCAAATCGCCGCCCATTTCGACTCCTTGGCCCTGCCAGGAATCTCCGTCCGTTGCGTGTCCGAACCGCAGCCGATGGGCACCGCGGGAGGCTTCCGGCAAGCCATTGCCAAGCGGCTCGACGAGCCCGGTCCATGGCTGGTCTGTAACGGAGACTCCCTGGTGCTGGCCGACCTCGCGCCGATGCTCGCCCTACTAACCAGCGACCCCGCGTTGGAGGCCGTTTTCCTCGGCGTGGAGGTGCAGGATTGCGCGCGCTTCGGCAGCCTTGAAACCGACGCATCCGGCAGACTGCTTGGCTTCGTCGAAAAGCGCCCGGGCACCGGACTGATCAATGCCGGAGTCTATCTCTTCGCCCACGCTCTGCCCCTGCGCCTTCCCGCCAACCAGACCCTGAGTTTCGAAACCGACGTGTTCCCTGCACTGCTGGCCTCTGGCGTTCCCATGGGCGTGCGGGCCGTCACCGCGCCGTTTCTGGACATCGGCAGCGAAGCTACTCTGGGGTTGGCCGACGAATTTATCACGAGGCACAAGAACTCCTTCCTATGAATTGTCGCGTGTGCGATTCTCCTCATCTCGAACTCGTCGTGGACCTCGGCGCGCAGCCGTGGTGCAATCACTTCCTCAAGCCTGAGGACGTGGGCACCGAGCCCTCCTACCCTCTCCACGTGGTCTACTGCCTGAATTGCGCCACCGCTCAGCTCGACTACACCGTGAAGAAGGAGATCATGTTCGGCGATCACACCTACCTCTCCGGCGTCACCAAATCGCTGAGCGCGCATTTCCGTCATGTGGCGATGGAAGCCGACGCGCGCTTTCTGCCAGGCGCCCGGGACAAGTCGGTGCTGGACATCGGCTCCAACGATGGCACGCAGCTCAAACACTTTCAGGATCTCGGCTACGACGTGCTTGGCGTCGAATCGTCCAAGGGGACGGCCGCCATCGCCAATGCCGCCGGCGTGCCCACGCTCAATGAGTTTTTCGATCTCGCCCTCGCCCGCCGCCTCGGCCGCAAGTTCGATCTGATCAACGCCGCGGGAGTCTTCTTCCACCTGGAAGAACTCCACTCCGTCACCGAGGGCATTCGCGAAGCGCTCAACGATGACGGCGTTTTTGTAGTTCAGTTCCTCTACATGAAGAGCATCATGGAGAATGTTGCCTTCGATCAGATCTACCACGAGCATCTCCTGTACTACAATCTCCACACCATTCAGCGACTCCTGGAACGGCACGGGCTCGCCATGTTCGATTGCTACCTTTCACCCATCCACGGCGGCTCCATCATCGGCTACGTGACGCACAACGGCCGGCAGCAGCCGAGTGCCCGCATGACGGAAATGCAGCGTGCCGAAGAGGCCGCGCGCAGTAACGATATCGCCACCTACCAAGCCTTCTACCACCGCATCCAGCAAATGAAGGCGGACAATCTCGCCTACCTTTCCGCCGCCAAAAAGGCTGGCAAGCGGATCTTTGGCTTCGGCGCGCCTGTCAAGGGCAACACTATGCTGAACTACTTCGGCGTCGGCACGCAATACATCGATTGCCTTGTGGAAAAAAATGAACTGCGTCGCGGCCTCTATTCACCCGGCATGCATATTCCGGTGGTGATCGAAAAGGAACTGAAGGAGTTACCGGGCATTTATTACGTGCTGGCGTGGAACTTCAAAACCGAGATCCTGAAGAACAATCAACAACTGCTGAATCAGGGAGTTGAGTTTTACTTTCCTGTCAATCCGAAGGAGGCGGGCGAATGAAAATTCTGATCACCGGAGCTACCGGCTTTCTCGGCACCGCGCTCTGCGCCCGCCTGAAATCGGATGGCCACGATGTCACGGGTTTCGGCTCCGCCCGCTGCGATCTCACCCGGCAGGGAAGCCTGGATCAATTCAACTCCACCGTCTACGACCACATCTATCATCTGGCGGCCTGGACCCAGGCCGGCGATTTCTGCCTCCTGCATCCCGGCGAACAGTGGATCCTCAACCAGCAACTCAACACCAATGTGCTCGACTGGTGGCACCGGCGCCAGCCGCAGGCCAAGCTGATTTGCATGGGAACCAGTTGCGCCTACGCTCCCGGTGGGAATCTCGAGGAAGACTCCTACATGTTGGGCGTCCCCATCGAGAGCCTGTACACCTACGCCATGACCAAGCGCATGCTATATGCGGGCTTGCTGGCGCTGCACAAACAATTTCACCTCAACTATCTTTACGCGGTCCCCTCCACGCTCTATGGCCCCGGCTACCACACCGATGACCGCCAGCGACATTTCATTTTCGATCTCATTCACAAGATCATCCGCGGCAAACAGTTCGGCGAGCCCGTTGTCCTTTGGGGCGACGGCGAACAGAAGCGCGAACTGGTGTACGTCCCCGATTTCGTCGACATACTCGTCCGGCTCGCCGATAACGTCACTAACCAAATCGTCAATGTGGGCGCCGGAGAGGAACATTCCATCCGAGACTTCGCCGCGATGATTTGCGAGATCGTGGGCTACCCTCCAAACAAAATCGAGTACGATCGCACGCGCTACGTCGGAGTTCTTTCCAAGCGCCTCAGTGTCGCAAAGCTGGAGACTTTGCTTGGCAACTCTCGCATGACGGACCTGCGCACCGGACTCGCGAACACCATCGAGTGGTTCCATGAGAAGCGCACGTAGATTCTGGCTGTTCGCCTTCGCCGTGTTCGCCGCGCTCGGCGCGATTACCGCGTGGTATCGCATGCACTCCGGCGTCCAGCGATATGACGACGAGGGCTTCCTCCTGCTCTCACTCAAGCAGTTCCTCGATGGCTACAAACTGTACGACGAGGTCTTCACCTTCTACGGACCCTTCCACTATGGCTGGCAGGCGTTCCTCTTCCGATTCACGGGCCTTGCCGTTTCGCATGACGTGGTCCGCACGTTTTCGGTGCTCCCCTGGACCGCCGTGCCGCTCTTGGCCGCCTGGGTCGTCTATCGTCTCTGCCGCTCCATCCCCGTCGCCGCGCTTACGCACCTTGCCATCTTCGTCGGCTTGCAGTTCTTCATGTATGAGCCGGGCCAACCTCAGGAAATCTGCATCGTCCTGTTCGTGCTGCTGGCAGCGGTCCTGAGCCACCCAAGCCGCGGACCCGCCACGGCCATCGCGGCCGGACTCCTGGTCGCCATGCTCACTCTCAGCAAGGTCAATGCCGGCGCCTGCGCGGCGCTCGCCGTGGGAGTGACGCTGCTGCTGCGAACCCGGCCAGGGATCGTCCGCAATATTCTGCTGACGTGTGTGGTCTCTGCCAGCGTGCTCGCGCCGGCAGTGGTCATGCGCCCCTTCCATGGAACGTGGGTGCGGCAATGGCTTTTCGCCGCCACCGCCACCATCGCCGGCACCCTGATTGTCGCCCTCAGAACCCGGCCCTTAAAGACCATTCCGCTCCGCGATTGCGTCCTCGCCGCATCCGCCTTTCTTGCCGGAATGGCGGCTATCCTCGCACCCTTTCTCTATTGGGGCACCAGCCTGAAAGCCATGGCCTACATGATGATCGTCCGCGTCAGCGGAGGCATGCAGTTCGAGGTTCCCGCAGGTTTCAACTGGCTGTCGATGTTCTCCTGCGCGGCAGCTCTTTTGGTCGCCGCCGCCTACTCACTGAACCTGGGAGGGCGTTGGCTCACCGCCGCAATCATCGCAATCCGGTGGGCGTTCGGCTTGTTCGTTCTAAGCGCCGGACTCGCTCTACAGGCAGAATCAATTTTCCTTTATGCATCGCCCTGGATCTGGCTGGCGGGCATCGGAGACTTGCACGGCAACAAGACCGGAGATTCCCGCATCGGGATCTGCCTGCTGGCCGCCATTCAAACCCTGTGGGCCTTTCCGGTGACCCCGCACGTAGGCTTTGTCGCCATCCTTCTGATGCTCGCCGCCGCGATCTGCGTGGGCGACAGCCTTCCCGAATTGCAGCGCCGCATTGGGAACCGCTTCAACACTTCGAACTTCTCACGAATCGCTACCGCCGCGGTCATCCTCATCGTCCTCGCCGGCCACCTGCAAAAAGCCCGTGCAGCGCAAGCGAACTACCAGTCACTTGTCCCGCTCGATTTGCCCGGCGCGCGCGCGGTCCACGTTACGCCCTACCATTACCAGCTCTATCACTGGGCAGCCGACGGCATTCAGCGAAACTGCGACAACTTCATCACCATGCCGGGCATGAACAGCCTCTACTTCTGGACTCGCCACAACAGCCCTACCCGCAGCAATCTGACCAACTGGGTCGGCGGCTACACCGACGACGAGCAACAGCAAATGGTCACCGATTTCTCTCGCGTCACTCGCCCCTGCGTGGTCCGCTGTCCCATCGTGGTGGACTTCTGGTTACAGGGCAGGCCACTGCCACAGCGTCCCTTGGTGCGCTGGATCGACGGGCACTTCCAACCAGTGGACACCTTCGAGCACGATTGCCAGCTCCTCACACCGAAGCTGCCGTAAGCGCGGGATACTGTAGAAAGCGCGTGCCCGCGCCTGGAGCCCGTATGTACCCCCGCATCCTCGTCGTCAGCACCTTATTTGCCTGCAGCGCATGGCCGCAAGCCGCGCCGTACTCCTCCTGGCGCGATTACGCGGGCAGCGCGGACTCCGCCCAGTATTCCTCCTTGCGACAGGTGACTCGCGAAAACGTCGCGCAGCTCAAAGTCGCCTGGAGCTATCCCATCGGTGACGGGCGCAAGTACAACTTCAATCCCCTAGTAGTGGACGACGTCATGTACGTCCTCGGCAAGGCCAACGCCATCGTCGCGCTAAACGCCGCCACCGGCAAGGAAATCTGGGCGTGGACCCCGCCCTCCGCGCGCGTCATCACCACGCGCGGCATCAACTATTGGGAAAGCGCCGATCGTTCGGAGCGCCGCCTTCTCCTCTGCATCGACCACTCGCTGCGCGCGCTCGATGCGCGCACCGGCAAAGCGATTCCCACCTTCGGCACGAACGGCGCAGTCGATCTGAAGGAAGGCCTGGGCCGCGACCCCGCCAAGGTCTCGCTGGTGCAGCCCACCACCCCGGGTCGCGTCTTCGAAGATCTCCTGATCCTCGGCTCCGCCACCAACGAAGGCTACAATTCCGCTCCCGGCGACATACGCGCCTTCGATGTCCGCACCGGCCGCCTCGCCTGGACCTTCCACACCATTCCGCACCCCGGCGAGTTCGGCTACGACACCTGGCCGAAGGACGCCTGGCAAACCGTAGGCGGCGCCAACGTCTGGGGCGAGATGTCGCTCGACACCAAGCGCGCCATTCTCTACGCGCCCACGGCCAGCGCCAAATACAACTTCTGGGGCGTGGAACGCCTCGGCGCCAACCTCTTCGGCGATTGCCTGCTCGCCCTCGATGCGCGCACCGGCAAGCGCCTCTGGCATTTCCAAATGGTGCACCACGACATCTGGGATTACGACGACGCCACCGC
>JBDTPR010000211.1:0-9909 GCA_039932635.1 Candidatus Solibacter sp. | reverse complement strand
GGTGCAATCAAGCTCAAGATGGAAGCGGGATTGGAACAGCGCACGCGCCTGCAGATGGAAGGAGTGATCTTCCGCGGTAAGCGCGTCGATATGGCGGAGCATCAGCACCGCTTCAAGCCGTGGGAATTCGACGACTAGGAAATCGGTTTAGCTGCAATGCTTCGGCAGTTTCGCGATGGTCAGCCAGAATTCTTCGATGGAACGGATGACCTCGTTGTATTCCTTGACTTCGAACGGCTTGCTTATGAAACAACTGGCGTGGAGTTTGTAACACGCCACGATGTCTTCATCGGCGTCCGAACTGGTCAACACCACGACGGGAATGCAGTCGAGGTCGGGATCGTGCTTGATTTCCGCCAGCACGGCGCGGCCATCCTTGCGCGGCATATTGAGATCGAGCACGATCAGGTCCGGCCGCACGGCGAGCTGGTATTTTCCCTCTCGTCGCAGATACGAAATCACATCTTCCCCGTTGTTCGCCACGTTGATGTTGGTGGCCACGCGTCCGCGCTTGAAGGCCTCTCTGGTGAGGCGCACGTCCCCGGGGTTATCCTCCGCAAGCAGAATTTCGATTGGCGTTGCCGCTCTATCCGTTGTCACTCTGTCTCCTGATCGTTGCGGCGCCCATAGATGTCACTGAACTCCCCTGGCCCGCTGCCTGTAGCGGAGTTCATCGCCGGAATCGTGAAGTAAAAGGTCGCCCCTCCACCCGCCTCCGACTCTACCCAGATTCTCCCACCCAGGCGATTGACAATTTTATTACAGATTGCGAGTCCGATTCCTGTCCCGGCATACGAAGTTCGATCGTGCAGCCGCTGGAAAATGATAAAGATTCGCTGGTGGTGTGCCGGGTCGATTCCGATGCCGTTGTCGGCGACGGAGAACTTCCACCACTCTCCCTCGCGCGTAGCGGTAACGTGAATTCGAGGCGGCTCGGAGCCCCGGAACTTGATGCCATTGGCTATCAGATTCTGAAAGAGCTGCGTCACCTGAGCCGGCTCCGCAAGAATCACCGGCAGCGTGGATGAGGTCAATACCGTGCGAGATTCTTCCAGGGTGAGACTGAGATTTGCGCGAACGTCTTGCAGCACCTTGTCGCAATGCGTAGGCTGCCACACCTGGTCGCGGCTGCCCACGCGCGAATACTCCAGGAGGTCGGTAATCAGCTGGCGCATTCGCCGCGCTCCGTCCACCGCATAGCCAATGAACTCATCGGCCTCGGCATCGAGCTTCCCGCTATACTGCTCCGCGATCAGGTTCATGTAGCTGAACACCATGCGGAGCGGCTCCTGCAGGTCGTGCGAGGCCACGTAGGCAAACTGCTGCAGGTCGGCATTGGAGCGTGCCAGTTCGGCTGCCTGTCTATTCAGTGCCTCCTCGGCGCGCCTCCGTTCCGCCAGTTCCGTTTCCAACTCTCGAGTGCGTTCGGCCACGCGGGCCTCAAGTTCCTCGGCGGCCCGCCTGAGTTCCCGATCGCTCAATTGAATGCGCGACAGCATTTCGTTGAACGCGCCGGTGAGCAAGCCGAGTTCATCGTCCGATACCTTTTCCGCGCGCACTTGGTAGTTGCGCGTTTCCGCCACAATCGCGGCGGTATGCGCCAGATTGGAGATCGGCAACTCGATGGAGCCGCGCAGTTTCGCCGTCAGCAGAAAGGCCAGAAGGCTGGCAAGTGTAAAGGTTCCCAAGACGACCGCGCCAAATAACAGCCTCCGTTCGGATACCTCGGTACGGTCGTAAGTCAGGAGTACAGTTCCGACCTGTCGCCCGTCGAGCATCACGGGACGGCGTAGCGTGACGTCGTCGCCGGCGCTGATTTCCTCCGTAGGGCCAGCCGCACTGCACGCTCGGGCAGGCACTTCCCGGCTGTACTGCGCCAGTTCGGTTCCGTCGGTTCGGAAGAGGCATGTCTGAACCACATGGGGCCGCGCCTTCAGCGCCATCAAGGTCTCCCGGGCGGCCTGCGGATCGTCAAAGGACAGCGTAGCGGTATTCAGATCGGCCACGATTTTGGTCAGAGCCGAGAAATCGCGTACCATCCTGGTGCGGAAAAGGATGCCGTCCAGGATCATGATGCCGAAGCCGGCCAGCAGGATCGCCACCGCGAGTGTCGCCACTACGATGGCGATTAGCTTTTTCCGGATCGGAGTGTCGCGCAGGGTTCGCATGGGCGGTTCCGCTTCGTCTACTTCAGCACGGACCTCGCTACATTCAACAGCTTCGAACTCAGTTTTACGTCGGAACGGTTCGCGGCCGCCAGATTGATTGAGAAGCGTACGCGGCGGTCTTCCAGCACAAAGGCCAGCACGCCGCCGGCGCGCAGAAAGCCCTCGCCCTCACCGACAGTCAGGGTCTCGTGATCCAGGCCGCGCAGGAGTTTCGCCTGTTCCCTCTCGCCGGCGGCCACATAAAGTACGTGGCAGGACTTAGAGGCCGGAGTGCGCTGCAGGCGCTGCACTGCGAGGCGGTGGCCGTCCACGGTCTCGCCCTCCACTACGCGATCCAGCGTGGCGCCGAACGGGTCTTCGCCCAGAATGCAGATGGTCAGCGGAACGTCTGGATCCGCGAACGCCGTAGCCGGCCATGCGACGAACCTGGTGAAGTTCAGCAGGTAGGCCGCTTTCACCTGGTACTCGGACGGCGGAGCATTGGTTTCCTGTGCACACGCTTCCGCCGCCAGGCAGAGGCCCAGCAGCACCGCGACGCGTGTGGGGGAGAGCCTCATTTATCGGCTGCTTCGCCAGGTGACGCCCGCGTAAACTCCCCGGCGGATGCCCACCAGCGGGCCCGGATCGCCCGCGAACTCCGCGTGATGAGGTTGTAGCAGATTCTGACCCGTGATCGCGACTTCCAGTTGACGATGTATGCGCCACGCCAAACGCGCGTCGCCGGTGGAATAGCTGTCCACATCCTGTAAAGGCAGCGCGCTCGCGTAGCGGTAAGTCAGATCGAGCGTGACCTGCCGGGAAATATCGAAGGCCGATTGCACCACCGCCTGATGGCGCGGGCTCGACCTGGAGATGCCCGGCGCGGTGCCCACGTCTTTGGAGTTGATCGCGTTTTGCACGTTGAGGTAGAGGTAGGCGTACGAAGTCCGCAGCCGCCATCGTGAAGTGGGCCGCCACTCGGGGGCAATCTCACCGCCCATGCTGGTGGCGCGCAATCCGTTGCCGAATTTCGCGGGCAAGAGCAGGTGCGCCGGAGTGGGGGAACTCTCGAAGAAGATGGGCCCGTCGAACTCCTGGCTGAGCAGGTTGTGGTAGTGGTTGTAGAACGTGGCGACGTCCACGTAGAGCGAGGGCAAAAGCAGGCGGCGGTACCCGGCCTCGTAACCGTTCATTTGCTCGGGTACGAATCCGCGATTGGCGTTGAAGCGTGCCATGAAGGGAGTTCCGTCGGGCAGGAATCGCACGAAGCCGCTCAAGTTGAAATCGCGTTCCACGCGCGATGGAGTGCGCAGCGCATGCGTGAAGGCGGCCCACACCGAGTCTTTGTCGCTGGGAGCCCAGAGTATTCTGGCGCTTGGCTCGAATTCCGAAGCGGTGTAATTGGTATGCAGGAATTTGGTGCCGAGCGTGAGGGTCAGGTGGTTGGGGACCAGCGAAATCTCGTCCTGCAGGAACGCGGTCAGGAGCTGGTCGGTGCGTTGCGGGGGGTCGAACGTGAGACCGGAAACCACTTGCACGGCGCGTCCATTGCTGAAGCGCGCGCCCAGGCCGACGGAGAATTGCTGGCCGGCAACCGGAGGCGCACGATACAGCAGATCGACATCGAACGTGTCGCGCAGTTCGCCGAAGTTCGGCTCGTGACGATTCGTGCGGTCGTAGTATGCCTGCAAGTGGATGGCGCCCCCGCTGTTCAAGGTGCGGTTCCAGGAGGCCATGAAGTTGCCGCCGGAAAGGTGCGGTTTGGCATCGACGTTGCGCGTCTCGGGCGGAGAGTATGTGGTAGCCTGCACGCGTTCCCCCGCCTCCTGGCGGTAGAGATCGCCCTGCACGGTGAAACTGTCGCGAGGGCTCTTGTCCCAGTCCAGGCGAAAGCCGGTCTGCGCTCCGCGCCAGTCGTCGAAGTTGCGGGCATCGGGATGGTACTGGGGACTCCGTGTGAAGCCCTTGCCGTAGACGCGATAGTTGAGGCCTTTCCCGTTGCCGCCACCCACGCGGACGGAGCCAAAGCCCTGTTCCTCACTGCCACCGCCCATGGTCGCGAACGTGCCGCGGGTATCCTTGGCCTTTCTGGTGATGATGTTAATC
This sequence comes from Candidatus Solibacter sp., assembly GCA_039932635.1. Lineage (GTDB taxonomy): Bacteria > Acidobacteriota > Terriglobia > Bryobacterales > Bryobacteraceae > Solibacter. Next base: position 5,656 of record JBDTPR010000211.1, on the reverse strand, counting down.
ACGCCATTGACCGCATTGGGGCCCCAGATGGTGCCGCCTGGCCCACGGATCACTTCAATGCGCTCGATATCTTCGAGTAAGGTGTCCTGGACTTCCCAGTAAGTGCCGGCGAAGAACGTCGTGTACACCGTGCGCCCATCGATCAGCACCAGTACCGAACGTGACAGCCGACTGCCGAAACCGCGGATCCCGACCGACCATTTGTTGCCGTCGATGCGCGCCACTTCCACTCCTGGAGCCTGACGCAAAGCCTCTGGAATACTGGTGGCGCCCGACCGCCGTATGTCTTCGCCGGTGAGTACGAAGATCGCGACCGGCGATTTGAGGACTGGCTGCGGATGCTTTGACGGACTGGTAACTTCCACCTGCGCGAGTTCTTCCAGGCTGAGGTTCTTGAGCGAATTCACGGGATTCTGCGCGGCCGTCGTCTGGGTCTCCTGCCAGCCGTGCAGCAGCGGCAGATAGAGCGCCAAGCCTACAACCCAAGTGGTGATGTGAGTGCGCTGATTGGAAGAATGCATCGTTTCTCCATGACGTGATGCGCGCGGCGGCGCAAGCACTTTCGCGGTCAGATTTCATGCCTGAATTGGTTCACGCGTCCGGTACCGGGGGGACATCCGATGAGGATTCCCCAGGCTTGCGGGCCAGACAGCGGCTGATCTCCAAGCCCAGAACACGGGAATCAAAGGTGCCCTTTACGAGGTGACCCTGGGCCCCCTGCCCGACCACTCGTGACGCAATCTGCTGGTCTTCGAAGCCCGTCACGACAATGATGGGAACCTGCGGCGCAACCGCGCGGACTCTGGAAACGGTTTCAACGCCGCGGCTGCCCGGCAGGTTCAGATCCAGCAGCAGGATGTCGATGCCGCCGGCGCGAAGGCGATCGAGAGCGTCGTCCAGGTTCCATGCTTCTTCGATTTGCAGCGGGTCCGACACGCTGGCTCGCAGAATCCTGCGAATCAAAGCCCTGTCCCCGGGATTGTCGTCCACAATGAACGCCGTCAGCATCAGAGTACCGGGGAGGAGAAACTTGAAGCAGAGCGCACGTTACAGATTCTACCTCAGGAATCCGGCGTTTCCCGGCGCCAGGCTGCGGAGTTTGTTAGGCGTCTCACAGTCGCGAGACTGGCTCTCATCTCATATAGAAAAGGCTGAGTCTGGGCAGTCTGGATTTCTCCAGGAGATTTCTCTCCAGGTATTGTTTCTCCAGCATGGAGATTTGGTCCGCGGTCATTTTGCCACGGTAAGGGCGTAGCTGCCGGTCCAGGTCCTGGCGCGCTTCCAGCATCTGTTCCTCGGAAAGATTGGCGCGGGCCTGGGCCATCATCTTCTCTTCCAGGACGGTCAACCGCTGCTCCAGCCCTTCGAGATCTTTGTAGTGCGTCTCCGCGTCTTCCGCCAGGCGTCGAAGCGAGGCTGCGATTTCCGGGTAGGGCATCGCCGAAGCATTGGATTCCAGGTAGCGCCGCATGTCTTCCAGCGGAAAGGGCGGCGCCCCTTCTTTCTTTGGCTGGATCAGGCCAGCCATGACCTGCGCCTCGGTGAGCACCGCTTGCGCGCAGAACGCCAGCGAATTCACCATCTGCGTCTTCACCTTGCGACTGCGCCATTTTTCAAACGCCGTGTCGATGCCGCGCAGCACCGCTTCCAGAGGTACACCCGACTCGTTCCAACTTTCGATCAGCGCCCAATCCAGCGGCGATAGTAAGAACAGGCCCGTGCCGCGCACACGCTGAAAATGCTCTTCGATTTCGGTGAAGTAATTGAAGTAGTTCACTGCTTGGGGTGGTTCCGTTCCCAGATCATTTGGAGTCCCTGAAGCGTCAGGTGCTCGTCCACGATTTTCAGATAGCGCGAGCCCTCGACAATCATTTGCGCCTGTCCGCCGGTGGCAATGGCCTTGGTCGCCGGCCCGAGTTTGGCGATGATGCGTTCGAGGATTCCGTCAATCATTCCGACCGCGCCGAAGTACAGGCCGCTCTGCATGGCCGCCACGGTGTTGGTGCCAACGACGTCCTTTGGCGGGCGGAAATCCACCAGCGGCAGGCGCGCCGTCTTGGTGAACAACGCCGCGATCGATATCCCGATGCCCACCGCAATCGAGCCGCCGAGAAATGCGCCGTCCTTGCTGATGACGTCAAAGTTGATCGTGGTGCCCATATCCACGACCACGCAGGGGCCGCCATATTTATTGAAACCGGCGACCGCATTAACCAGGCGGTCCGCGCCAACCTCATTGGGATTGTCGTAGCGGATGGCGATGCCGATATCGGTGTGCGGCGTGACGAACATGGCTTCCTGATGAAAGTACCGTTTCGTCATGAACGCGAGCGTGGAATCGATAGGCGGCACCACGCTCGCAATGATGATGCCGTCCACGTTCGCGATGTCCAGCCCGGCCGGCGAAAACAGATTGCGCAGCAGGATGCCCCACTCGTCGGCGGTCTGTTCCTTGACCGTGCGCAAGCGCCAGTGGAAGATCAGGTCGCGACCTTCGAATGCGCCGATCGTGATGTTACTGTTGCCTGCATCAAGAGCCAGCAGCACGTACGCCTCCTGCCAGAATCAGGATATCGGTCCCATCGTCTTTGCGCACGATGAGGAAGCCCGCCGGGTCCAGCCCCGCCGTGGTTCCGGTAATCGGTCCGCCGGGTTGATCCACCGTCACACGCCGTCCCGCCGCATAGCTGGAGGCGTGGGTGAACAGGCGGAGAATGGTTTCGCTTTCCTCCGCGACGACCGATTCGATAGCGGGAATCAGCGCGACTAGGATGTCTTCGCGCGAAATCTCGCGCCCCGCATGTTGACGCAGCGAGGTGGCCAACCCTTCGATATCGCCGGGGAAGTCCGCGTGGTCCACGTTGATGCCGATTCCCGCGATCGCCATGCCGTTGATGAGTTGCACCAGAATGCCGGCCACCTTGCGATTGTCCAGCATCAGGTCGTTAGGCCAGCGGATGTCGCACTGAATTCCCGTGGCCTGCGAGATCGCTTCCTGAGTGGCGATCCCGAGCGCCAGCGTGAGCACCGGCGAGGGCGCCAGCACGATTGACATATAGATGCCCGTGCCGGCATCGGAGTGCCATGTGTGCCCATGCCTGCCCTGTCCGGCGAGTTGGCGGTCGGCCAGCACGATAGTGCCGGGCTCGTTGGCCGCCGCAATACGTTGGGTGGAATCGAGCTCGTCGAAATAGAGAATCTGCCGGTTGGGAAACGCACCGCGCAGGCGCTGTAGATCCATCTAGACCAACTCCAGCCGGAAACTCAAATCCATGGCGCGCGCGGAGTGCGTGATGGCGCCGCTGGAGATGAAATCCGCGCCCGCCCACGCGTAGTCGCGCGCGTTTTCCAAGGTGATGCCTCCCGACAATTCCACCTTGGCGCGGCCGGCGATTTCGCGGATCCAGTCGGCCGCCTCATCGGGAGTCAGGTTATCGAGGAGAAGGTGCGTAGCGCCGCACTCCAGCGCCTTGTGCATTTCTTCCAGGGTGCGCACTTCAATCTCGATGGGCAGGCCGCTCTGCCGCGCGCGTTCCAGCGCATTGCGTACGCCACCGGCCGCCGCGATGTGGTTGTTCTTGATCAGAATCGCGTCGTACAGGCCCATGCGGTGATTGGTCACGCCGCCGGCCGCGGCCGCAGCTTTCTCCAGCATGCGCAATCCGGGCGTGGTCTTGCGCGTGTCGAGAATGCGGCAGCGCGTTCCCTTCACGGCCTCGACGTATTGCGCCGCGGCCGTCGCCACGCCGCTCAGCCGCTGCAGAAAATTCAGCGCCACACGTTCGCAGGAGAGCAGGGTGCGCGCGCGTCCCCGGACGGTCGCCACCACGTCGCCATCCACGCAGAGCTCACCGTCCTGTTTCAGGATGTTGAGCTCGTCGATGCCGCCGAGTTGCTGGTAGATCTCCCACAGGAGGCCGGTGCCGGAGAGGGTTAGCGGTTCGCGAGCCAGAAATCGACCCGCCGCCATGCGGGTTTCGGGCACGCAGGCGATGCTCGTCACATCGCCCGTGCCGATATCTTCTTCCAATGCCAGCCGGACAATTTCGTTCATGGCCGCTTGCCTTTGCTTCCCAAAACCAGCCATCCTACGACATCTTGGCGAGCTGCGCTTCGTAGTCGGCCAGTTTGGCGCGGATGCTGTCCACCACCTTGGCCGGCGCCTTGCTCAGGAAGACTTCGTCGGAGAGCTGCCGCCTGGAGTTCGCGATGTTCTTCTCCAGTTGCTCGCGCTCCTTCTGTTTGCGGGCCGGATCTTCAGCCACCTTGGGAATATCGAGCACGAGATCGAAATCCACCGTGGAGCGTATGACCTCGGCCTTCCGCGCGGCCTCGTCCTTGAATTCCAGCGTGACCTTGGCCACCTTCTGGATGGCGTCGGCATGACGGCGCGCAATTTCCATGGCCGTCGAGCGGCCGTACAGTACGCCTTGCAGCTGCAGCTTCGGATCCAGCTTGGCTTCCGTACGCAACATGCGCGCCAGGGTCACCACTTCCTGAATGACCGCGACTTCCTTCTCGGCCTCGGCATCCGCCAGTCCCGGGTCGAACTGCGGATACGGCGCCAGCGCAATCGACACCGGCCCGCCTTCGGGACGATCCAGGCGCTGCCACAATTCCTCGGTGAGGAAGGGCATCGCGGGATGCAGCAGGCGCAGTGCGGTTTCGAACGCCGCGACCGCGTTGCCCCAGCCCTTCGCGCTGACTTTCTTCAACTCGAGATACCAGTCGCAGAACTCGTGCCAGAAGAACTTCCACAGCTCCTGCGCCACCTCGTGATAGCGATACTGCTCGATGGCGCGATTCGCCGTTTCCGCCGCCGCATTGAGGCGCGAGAGAATCCAGCGATCTTCAATCGTGGGCTCCGACGGTTCAACGGCGCCCTCTCCCGCATTCATGGTGAGAAAGCGCGCCGCGTTCCAGATCTTGTTGGCGAAGGCGCGCGACGCTTCCATGCGCTCTTCCGTGAGCACGATATCGGTGCCGGGCGCCGCGCCCTGCAAGAGCGCCATGCGCACAGCGTCGGTACCGTACTTCTCCGTGACCACCAGCGGATCGATCACGTTGCCTTTGGTCTTCGACATCTTCTGCCGGTCGGCATCGCGCACCAGTCCGTGAATGTAGACCGTCTTGAACGGAATCTCGCCCATGAACTCGCAGCCCATCATCACCATGCGGGCCACCCAGAAGAACAGGATGTCGAAGCCGGTGATCAGCAGCGTGGTCGGATAATATTTCTTGAGGTCGGCGGTTTCGTCGGGCCAGCCTAGGGTCGAGAAGGGCCACAGGCCGCTGCTGAACCAGGTGTCGAGCACGTCGGTGTCCTGCGTGATTTCGCCGGAATTGCAGCGCGGGCACGTGGTGGGCGTTTCGCGCGCCACGATGATTTCCTTGCACTCGCCGCAATGCCAGGCCGGAATCCGGTGTCCCCACCAGAGTTGGCGGGAGATGCACCAGTCGCGGATGTTGTACATCCACTCGTAGTAGGTCTTGGTCCAATTCGCCGGAACGAACCCAATTTCTCCGCTCTCCACCACCGCAATCGCCTTTTCCGCGAGCGGTTTGGTCTTGACGAACCACTGCGTCGAAATCAGCGGCTCCACCACGGTTTTGCAGCGGTCGCACTTGCCGAGGCTGAGCTTGTAGTCCTCGATTT
>JBDTPR010000210.1:0-9916 GCA_039932635.1 Candidatus Solibacter sp. | reverse complement strand
TTCAACCAGTAGTGCGGATTCCCGAGCGGGTGCACGTCGCCCATGGCGCGCGTCACCTGTCCCTGCGGGATCTCCAGAATCTGGCAGAATTGCGACATGTCCATGTAGCCTTTTCCGCCCGGCTGGATTTTGGAATTGCGACTCTGCGTGATTAGCGGCGGCAGCCAGCCAATTTCCAGTTGCAGTCCGACCACAAGCAGCAGATCGGCCTTGGTCAACTTGAGCAGAAAGCTCGGTTTGGACTCCACGAAGTGCGGGTCCTGGTAGCCCTTGGCAATCGAATCGACGGCGATATCGTCGCCACCCACTTCGCGCGCCAGCGCGGCCAGATCTTCCGTGGTAGTCATCACGTTGATCTTCGACGCCGCTTGCGCGGGGATGGCGGCGAGCAGGCACGCCGCCAGTACAGAATATTTTTTCAGCATGGGAACACAGGCTTTCCGGGCGGGTTGCACCACCCTATCTAAGGGGACGCGATTGATTGTCGTTTGGGTTACTGAAGTGTTCTTCATGTTCAGAACGGATGCGCTCCGTGGGCTCCCATGGCGAACTGCAGTTGTAGCAGGAATTCATTGGCGATCCGGCCCTCGCCATAGCTGGTGCGGCGGAACTGGCCGCGCAGCAGGCTGAACTCGCTGGGCTTGTAAGTGAGCAGCACGCTACCGCCGGTGTCGCGCACGAGGCTAGACGTGTTGGAAAACTGGAATGACTCTCCGGTGGCAGGGTTTAAGAAGGTGCACGCGCTGCTGACGGTTTCCGGATTCGTCGGCAGGCATCGCCCGCGTTCCGACTGATCGAAGCGTCCGCCCAAAATCCAGCGACGCCCCAGTTGGTAATCGCCGGATACGTAGAAGCCGAATGGCTTCACGAGAGTCCGCCGGAACTCAGGCGGAGGCAGAATCGGATTCGGCAAGGGAGCGCCGACAATTCCGATTAGGATCGCGCCGTAGCTGTACGCCGGCGTCACACTCGTGCGCGCCCAGATGAATTCACTACGCGCCACAAAGGAGTTGTAGATCGCCCGACGCAAGGGCTTCCACCGCAGAGTCGCGTCGATGCCGTACAACTGATTGTTGCCATCGGCGAACGGGCTGTGACCGCGCGCGTACGACAGGCCGAAATCGATATTGGTGGATTCCGAAAGATCGCTATACGCGCGCAGATGGCCCACTGCCGAAACGTCGCTGCGCCGCGTGCTGGCAAACGTGTTCTCGCTGTCTCCGCGGAAGATCTGCGCCGTGCCCTCCAGGAACAGGCCCTTCGGCGACGGCAGAATGCGGCTCACCGACACGCCTGCGTCATTGATGCCGTCCTCGCCGGCCACCAGGTTTTGGGTCACTAACGGACGGTCGATCCACGACAGCGTGTGATTGTGCTGCGTGTTGACCTTGCCGAAAGCCGCGCGCATTTTGCCGGCCTTCACCTGGAATCCGGCAGGCAGCGAGGTGAAGGTCAGGTAGCCCTCCTCCAGATTCACGCCCTTTTCGCCGAATGAGATGAAGAAATCGGCGCGCGCATAGGGGTCGATCACTTCCTGAAAGCCGACTTCGCTCTCGTGCATTTCGAGCGCGGGCGTGGCGCGTCCGCCATGATTGCCCGCGGCGGCTATGAAATCGCCGATCACGCTGATATCGGGGTTCAGCACTTTAGCGGCGGCGCCCCCAGCTCCGCCCAGATCCACCGGCGCCTGCGCCTGCTCCACCGGAGGCGGCGCGGGTATTGCCTGCGCGGGCGCGGCGGCTACGGCGGGCTGCCCTTTAAGCGTCTGCACCTCGCTTTCCAGCGCGCGAATCCGCTCTTCCATCGCCTTCATTCGATTCAAAAGTTCATTGCTGTCCTGCGCTTGTAACGCGGACACGCACCACAACGCCGCCAGGGGCGCGAGTACGAGCTTACCCGTAAGTCTCAAGGTTTCTCTCCTGTTTTCGATTGCCTATACGACAAAGCCGGCGCGGACGAATGTCCGTACCAGCCCGCAATTTAAACCGGGAGAGAGAGTGGCGGCGCGCGCGAAGAGCCTGCGGTATGAAGCGTGTCGCCCGGTGTATCGACTTCGTGGAACCAGGGCAGCCATGCTACCGCCACGATCGGCGCGAAGCCCGCAGACATCGTGGGCTGCACCAGCGGCATGGGTCCGACGTGACACAAGCCGCAACAATGCTGCGAGGAATGCTGGTGTAAGTGTTCCGAAGCGAAGGATGCCGTCTGCGCGCAAATTAACGCGAGGAGAAAGAGCAGTACGAACAGCCCCTTCGTTTTGCGGCAAATGTGGACCACTTCGCCCATTATACACAGGCGCGTCACGCCACAGCCAAAAACGAATCGCCCGGACAGAGCCAACCGCGTACGGTATTCTCTCAGTTGGCATTGGTTTTCCCAGCACCCTTCGGAGGGCGGCAACACACGGTGAACGAACCCGAATGGATCGAGAAATTGAAAGGCCGCGCGGCCCTTTTCGATAGGGCGGATGTGGTCGCCGGCATCGGCGACGATTGCGCCATCGTACGCCCCCCGGGCGCCCGCGAAGACTGGCTCTACACCACCGACATGCTGCTTGAAGGCGTCCATTTCCTGCGCGAAACTCATAGCCCCGCCGACATCGGCTGGAAGGCGCTGGCACGCGGTCTCAGCGATATCGCGGCCATGGGCGGCGAGCCGCGCTTCTGCCTGGTATCGCTCGCCGTAACTCGCAACGTCGATGAGCGCTGGCTCGACCAATTCTACAAAGGCCTGCTCGGCCTGGCTAAAAACTCTGGCACTGCGCTGATCGGCGGTGACCTGGCCGCTACGGACCGGGTCATGTGCGACATCGTAGTCGCCGGCGCCGTGCCTCGCGGCAAAGCGCTGCGCCGCGATGGCGCGCGTCCCGGCGATGGCATCTACGTTTCGGGCAAGCTCGGCGGCTCCGCCCTGGGACTCGCCACCGGACGCGGTAAAGCTTGGGCACGCCACAAGCGTCCCGAACCGCGCCTCGCCCTCGCCCGCGTCCTGCGCACCCGTTTCCAAGCCACCGCTGCGATGGACCTGAGCGATGGTCTCTCGCTCGATCTGCACCGGCTCTGCGCGGCGTCGGGTGTCCATGCTCAAATCGGCACCCTCCCCATCTATCGCGGCGCCACCCTGCAACAGGCTCTCCACGGCGGCGAAGATTACGAACTGCTGTTCACCGCGCCGCCAACCCATACCCTCCCCGAGCACTTCGAGGGTCTGCCGATCACAAGGATCGGCCTGATCGGCCGCGGCCTTCCCGGCGCGGTCCTGCTCGATGGCGAGCCGCTCCCCGCGCTCGGTTACGACCACTTGCGATCCCTGTGACTGCGACTCCTATGACTCTCCCCGACCCTCATCCCGTACTCGATCTGATCGAGGCCTTCCGGCGCTCAAAGACCATGTTCACAGCCGTCTCCCTGGGCATCTTCGATCTGCTTCAGGCCGCACCCGCCACGGCCCCCGAAATCGCCGCGAAACTCAGTGCGCATCCCGACGCCATGGCGCGTCTGCTGGATAGCTGCGCCGCCCTAGGCCTACTGGAAAAGCACGACGCCGTCTACCGTAACGCGCCCGTCGCCGAGACCTACCTCTGCGCCAACTCCCCGCATACCATGCAAGGCTACGTGCGCTACTCAGACGCCGCGCTCTACCCCATGTGGGGCAATCTCGAGAACGCCGTCCGCGAAGGCTCGCACCGCTGGACGCAGACCTTCGGCCTCGACGGTCCGATCTTCAGCGCCTTCTTCCGCACCGACCAGGCGATGCGCGATTTCCTGATGGGCATGCATGGCTTCGGCATGCTGACCTCACCCCACGTGGTGTCGGCCTTCGACCTCAGCCGCTTTCGACACCTGGTGGATCTGGGCGGCGCCACCGGCCACCTCGCCATCGCCGCCTGCGAGCGCTACGCGGACCTGCGCGCCACCGTCTTCGACCTTCCGCGCACCACGGCACTGGCGCGCGAACATGTAGGGCAATCGGCTGCCGCCTCGCGCATCGAAATCGTGGCCGGCGATTTCTTCGAGGGCGAACTTCCCGCCGCCGATCTCTTCTACCTCGGCCGCATTCTGCACGATTGGACCGAGGCTAAAATCGAACTGCTCCTGCAGCGCATCTTCGACCGCCTGCCCGCGGGCGGCGCCCTCCTGATCGGCGAGAAGTTGCTCGAAGACGATGGGGTGGGCCCGGTCTCCGCCAACATGCAGTCGCTCAACATGTTGATTGTCACCGAGGGCCGGGAACGCAGCCTGGCCGAATACGCCGCCCTGTTGCGCCGCGCCGGCTTCTCCGACGTCTCCGGGCGGCGCACCGGTGTGGCGTTAGATACCGTCCTGGCGGTGAAGCCCTCCGAGGCGGGGTAAACTCAAAGCTTGATTGTCACGCTCACCATCAACCCGACCATCGACCGCGTGATCAGCGTCGATCGTCTCGCCTTCGAAGATCGCTCCTATATCAATTCGACGCGGGAATCGGCCGGCGGCCGCGGCATCAACGCATCCTGTGTGATCAACTCTTTCGGCGGCGCGACCCTAGCCGTGCTGATCTCCGGCGGGGATGCCGGCAAGCGCATGCAGGACCACCTGACCTGCGACGGCCTGCCCAATCTGGTGGTGCCTATCGAAAGCGAAATCCGCACCAACCTCACCATCACCGATAAGCACGGGCTCACGGTCAACCTCAATGAGACGGGGCCCACGCTTTCCAAAGCCGAGGTCGCCCGCGTGGAAAAGGCCGTGAAGGGGACCCTGGATCGCGCTACCTGGCTAATGATCTGCGGCAGCATTCCGCCGGGAGTGCCCGCGTCCTTCTACGGCAGCCTGATCGCCGCGGCGCGCCGCAAGAAGGTCAAGACATTGCTCCACGCCGATGGCGAGTCGCTGCGCCAGGGCATCGAGGAACGACCCACCGTGGCCACGCCCAACCAGCAGGAGGCGGAGCGTCTGTTGGGCCGCACGCTGCTCACGCGCACCCACTATCTGGAGGCCGCCGAACGGATACGCACGATGGGCCCGGAGGCCGTTGTGCTCTCGCTGGGCAGTCGCGGCGCCATCGCTTCTTTCCCCGAAGGTCTGTACGAAGCCTTGCCGCCGCGCGTGGATGCGGTGTGCCCCATCGGCGCGGGAGATGCGCTTTCCGCCGCTTATACCTGGGCCATGAGCCGCAAGGATAATGGGGTGGACGCGGTGCGCTGGGGTGTCGCCGCGGGCACGGCGTCGGCTCGTGTTCCGGGCATGAAGTTCGCGACCCTCGAGCAAACCAAAGAGATCTACAAACAGGTGGAACTGCGGCGCTCAGAATAAGGGTGTTACACTGCGTTCAGTGCTCCCCGATTTGAAGCTGGTCGTCCGCCTGCAGGAAATCGATAATCGTTTAGCGGAACTCGCGCGCGAAATCGCCACCCTGCCCAAACATATTGCCGAAATCGAGAAAAAGCTTGGCGCGCACGAGCGCAAGCTCGACGCAGACCGCGCCGCGCTGGCTGCAAATCAGAAGGATCGGAAGAAGTGCGAAACCGATATCCCGGTGCAGGAACAGAAGATCTCGAAACTCAAAGATCAAATGCTCAGCACCAAAACTAATGAGCAGTACCGCGCCTTCCAGAACGAGATCGAATTTTGCCAGAAGGAAATCCGCCGTCTGGAAGATCGTATCCTCGAACTGATGTCGGAATCCGAACCGCTCGATACCGCCGTGAAGGCCGCCGAAGCCGCGCTGAAGGAAGAAAAGAAGCAGGTGGAGGCGGAGAAGGTCACGGCGCGCGAGCGCACCGCGGTCGATCAGCGCGGGTCCAACGAGTTGCTGGTGGAGCGTGCCGCCATCGCCAAGGACGTCACGCCCAGCACCTACACACAGTATGAACGCGTGCGCAAAGGCCGCCGCGGCGTGGCGGTTGCGGAAGTAGTGGACGGGCGCTGCCAGGCATGTCAAATCACGCTACGGCCGCAATACTGGCAGGACGTCAAGCGCAGCGAATCGCTGCTCTTCTGCGAGAGCTGTCAGCGGATTTTGTACTACAACGCCCCGGAGTCTTTCGACGGTCTCACTGCCGTGCCGGACAATGGCGGCTCGGTCACCGCGCAGTAACTAATCGGAGCCGAAGCGGTAGCCGATGCTGACGCCGTATTGCGGCACCCAATTGGTCCCGAAGTAGTCGGTGTAGTGGCGTACCCAGTGGATGTCCAGTTGCGGCTTCACGTAGATGCGCGGCGTCACGAAGAAAGCCACCCCCGCGCCGGCATGCAGCTGAAATTGATTCGAGCTCTGCACCAGCACGTTGTTTCCCGGGCAACCTTCGAACACGTTGCAATCCTTCTGTTCGTAGTAAAACTTGGTGTTGGCCACGCCCAGTCCGGCTTGCAGTTCGGGCACGACGCGTTTCGAGCTGGGGATGGGGTGCATGATACCGTTGAAGTCGAAGAACGTCGGGCGATAGCGCAGGCCCGCGTAATCGCTTTGGCGCGGTTTAAACGAGACCTCCGCGCCGAAGCCGAAGCGCGGCGAGAGCATGATTCCGCCGCCCAGATTCATAAACACGCCATCCAGGCTTGGCGTGTTGCGGAAGTTGCCGTCGCCGAGAACGTCCAGGCTCTCACCGGTGGATTTCGCATTCGCGCCGCTGGCGCCAATGTGTATATCCAGACTGCTTTGTGCGTTCAGAGAATGGCTGCCCGCCAGCATCAGCAGGCATAGGGGAGCGCAGGAGAAAATGCGTTTCAAGGAAGACCTCACATCCCTTCGGACGCACCTGTTACAGCCACGGTTTCAGTTGCTGCGCTCGCCCAGCTACTTCGAGGTAGCCATCGACACCGTCTTTGAGCCGGTACGGCCGCTCGGTATGTCGCGAACGAAAACCTGGAGGGTAGCGGTATTTTCCTTCAGAGGGACAACAACGGCGTAGGCCGCACCGATGCGGTCGAATTGCGGCCTGGTATTCGGCGTGATGTGGAAGCCCCCGGGATCGGCGATCCTGGCGAGAATCTTCCCGTTGGCATCGCTTTCCACAAAAAGGTGGTCGAGTTTGCCGCTCCATCCTTCGGAGTCCGGCATCAACGTCACGCCCTGCGGGTCGAGCGTAATATGGAGACGCAAGGCGGAATGTTCACCCTCCATCCTTTCCACTCGCAAAACCATCCGCATACCATGGACGTCCAGCGGATTCAGCAGTTCGTCATCTAACGCTGTAATCTTCGCCGGCCGCGCCGGACTCTGTTCGGTCCCGGCGTAGTAGCTCTTGCGGTAGCGCAGTTCGACGTGGGCGCGGTCCACACGCACGCGCAACTCATGCACCCTGCCATCGCGCTCCTGCTCCGGGATATAGAAACCGAGCGTGTAGGTGCGGCGCACATCTTCGGCGGCTTCCTCCAGGGCGTGGTCGATATCGTTGCGGTGGTAGTAGGCTTTGCCGCCGGTGGCCTCCGCCAGATCCCTCATGGTGTCGATATTGGGACCGTCGCCGCGGTTTACCAGCAAGCCCCGCGCATCCACCGTATAGAGCGCGACATTGGCCTCGTTCAAGGCCGCGATGGCCCTGCGATACTCCGGGTCCACGTCGCGCAGTGTCTCGGGAGGGAAACCGGACGTCAACCAGATCAGGCTCTTACGGCCGGGCAGCATGGCCAGATGATTGGCGATGATCCGAAAGGCGTCCAGGCTATCGGCGGCGCGCCGGCGCACCTCGAACTGCCGTATCGCCGGCGGAGTCCGATTGCTGACATCGTCGCCCACCGGCACTCCCCCGCGAATTCCGGCGGTGCCCCGGCCGAGCGCGGGACGGGGTTTTATAGGAGGCGGCTTGTAGGCGCGGAGCGCCTTGAGCAGAAGCGCGCGATCCGAAGTATACGGCTGCAGAATGCGTATGCCGCCCTCGAGCACATAGAGCGCCATGCGCTCGCCGGATTGGAGCTTTTCAATCCGCCTGGTAGCCATCGTCCAGGCGCGGACATGATCATCCCAGTAATCATTGATCGCGTCCATCAGAAGGGCGGAGGTTTGCGCCTCGGCAGCAGTGGGCTGGTCGCTCTTGGTGGGAAGCCTCGCAGGCTCAGCGTGGTCCGGACCTTCGAGCGCAAAGATCTGGATGTCGCGCGGCTTGCCGTTGTCCATCACGCTGAAATTCTCACGCTTGAGGTCGCCGATCGGGTGTCCGCGCCCGTCGGTCGCCACCACATTAATCTGCACCGCGCGGGTTTCGGAGCGCAAGGTGGGGACGGTTTGCGACCATGCCGGCAAGGCTGCCGACAAAATCGTGACGAGTGCAGCCCACCGCGTGGGTCGGACAATATGCATCCAGACGAGACTAACACGCGGTGTGGCGCACCCGCTGCCCACTACCGCTTCTGGCACTTGGCGCAAAAGTGGGAGCTGCGCTGCGTGACGATGACGCGTTGGATCGGCCGCCCGCAGGCAGTGCAGGGTTCACCGGTTCGCTGATACACGCGGTGGCTGATCTGGAAGAAGCCTTTGCGCCCCTCGGCATCCACGTAGTCCGAAATCGACGACCCGCCCGCCGCGATCGCCTCGGTGAGTACCGCGATCATGGCGTCGTGGAGTTTGCGCGCGCGCTCGCGATTGATGCGCGAGGCCAGCGCCATCGGATGAATGCCCGCCCGGAACAGGGCCTCGTCGGCATAGATGTTGCCGACGCCGCGCACGAACGTCTGATTCAAGAGCAGCGATTTGACGCGCGTCTTGTGCCGCTTCAATTCCGCCGCGAACTCGTCGAAGCCGATCTCCAGCGGTTCCGGACCCAGCCGCGCCACGCGTTTCGGAAACTCCTCGCTCAGTTCGATGCAGCCGAACTGCCGGCTGTCGTCGAACATCAGCGTGCCGCGTTCGAAAGTGAAGATCGCGTGCGTGTGCTTCCCGGGCTCGCCGCCCAGCAGCAGGCGCCCCGTCATGCCGAGGTGGATCATCAGGTAGCCGCCGCCTTCGAGCGACGCCACGATGAATTTTCCGTACCGCTTCACGCTGACCACGCGCCGCCCTTGCAGGCGCGCGGACATTGCATCGGGATCGCCGCCGCGCAGAATTCGCAGATTGCGGAATTCAGCGCTCACGATGCGCTGCCCGATCACCGGCGCAATCGAGCGGACTACGGTTTCCACTTCGGGGAGTTCTGGCACTCAGGGAACCTGTATGTAAATGTCGCCGTCTTCGAGCTTGACTTCGAAAGTGGGCGCGCGTTTGGTGGGGTCGTAATCGTATTCCCCGGTGGCGCAATCGAATTCCCACATGTGGTACGGGCACACCACGTGGCCATCGTGGATCTGGCCCTGCCCCAGCGGTCCGCCGCGATGAATGCAGACCCCGCTGAGCGCGCGCACCGTGCCACCCGTGTGGCAAATAGCGTAGGGGTGGTCGCCCACCATCACTTCCATGGCGGACTCCGCGGGCAATTGCGCTACTGTGCCCACCTTCACAAACGGCATTCCTCCATTGTAAAGTGAAACCGCCTCAGCGCTCCCGCGCGTCTGCTGAAGAGAGGGATTCATGAACTGGAAACTGACAAGTCTGGCCGCCGCGGCGCTGCTACTCTCCGCTTGTGCGCCGATGACCATCGGGCGGATCAACTCCGATCCATCGCGCTTCCGCAATCAGACTATCCACGTCAGCGGTACCGTCACCAATTCGGTCGGCCTGATGGGGAAGGGCGGCTACCAGCTCGAGGATCAGACCGGCAAGATCTACGTGATCTCCGGCCGCGGAGTGCCGTCGCGAGGCTCCCGCGTGACCGTCACCGGCCGCGTGCTGCCGGGCGTCGAAGTTCTGGGCACGGCGGTCGGAGTGGCCATCCGGGAGGACTCCCACAAGGTGAAGTAGCTGCGTGACCCCCAACCGACCCGAGGCCCAAGCAGAGCCGCGACCGTAAGGGAGCGGTGTTAACTCGACTGGCGGGCAACCGCTCCCTGACGGAGCGGTTGCTAAC
>JBDTPR010000209.1:0-9941 GCA_039932635.1 Candidatus Solibacter sp. | reverse complement strand
TCCCATGCTCGGCGTCCAACCCGCCCTCGGCCGCACCTTCGCCCCCTCGGATGACATGGTCTGGACCCGGGCACATATGTAGTGAGCACGGCCGGCACTGCAGATGGTTCGATTCCATCTGCGGCAACCAGTTGTTTATAGCGGGAAAGTTGAGCTGGCGCATCACGACGGTCTCATAAGCCGTTTTAGCAAGGTTCGATTCCTTGTCCCGCTACCATTTTGTACCTGGGGGATGGGACTGCTTGCGGTGGTCGCCTCACTTGCAATGAGGACATTCAGCGGGGTTGGAATCCCCGATCCTCCACCAGTTCTGCCTGGATAGCTGAGATGGATTAGCGACGGTCTGAAAAGCCGTAAAGGTTGGCTCGATTCCAACTCCAGGCGCCAAGTGCGGCCGTAGCCGAGTAGTGCAGGCGGATGTCTGTGGAACATCTCACGTGGGTTCGATTCCCACCGGTCACCCCATCTGTGATTTAGAAGGTGGGTTCGTTGGGAGGTAGCTCAATTGGCAGAGCAGTGGATTTTGGTTCCACCGGTTCCCGGTTCGATTCCGGGCCTCCCCGCCATTCCGGGATAGATCAATTGGCAGATCGGCTGGCTCTGACCCAGCAGGTTCCAGGTTCGATCCCTGGTCCCGGAACCATTTTGTTATGCGGGCGTCGTTCAACTGGACAGGACACTGCGCTACGAACGCAGAGACGTGGAGGTTCGAATCCTTCCGCCCGTACCATTTTCGGCCTGTCGCTCAACTGGACAGGGCACATCCCTCCGAAGGATGCGATCCGGGTTCGAATCCCGGCGGGCCGACCAGGTTGGGCACGGTATCGCTGTCGGCGCCGGGTTGATCGCCGGATGAGCAGCGCTCTATGGTGTCCTCAAATTCGTGGGTGCCCCGAGCCGCGAGGCGCGGTGATGCAGCAGCAGATGCGAAGATTCACTGACACCCATTGTGCGCGGTGGAGACCGATTGGTAAGGTACTCCGCTGTCTACGGAGCCTATGCGGGTTCGATTCCCGTCCGCCGCGCCACAGATTTGTCCCTGTCGTCTAGCCGGCCAAAGACGCTCGCTCCTCAGGCGAGAGATCGTGGGTTCAAATCCCACCAGGGACGCCATGGGGTCAAACTCGACTGGAGTACAGAGGGCGGTCTTTCAAGCCGCTATAGGCCGGTTCGATTCCGGCTGGCCCTACCAAAGTTTCGGGCTTCAAGCTTAATTGGCGAAGCACTCGGCTCTTAACCGAGAGAACAGGGTTCGATTCCCTGGAAGCCCACCAGGTTGTTCCCGGCTAGCTCAAGGGTAGAGCGAACGGCTGTTAACCGTTTGATCGAGGTTCGAGTCCTTGGCCGGGAGCCAGTTCACGGCCGTGAAATGTACGGTGCATGGGGAGCCTTATAAGCTCCGAAGCCCCAGATCAGGGCGCAGGCTGGGTTCGACTCCCAGCACGGCCACCATGCCGGGTTTATCGTTTGGCGACGGTGCTGCTCCTACAAAGCAGATCAGTGAGGTTCGATTCCTCAACCCGGCACCATTTTGGGGTCCATAGCTTAAGTGGCAAAGCGCCGGCCTTTTAAGTCGGACGATCTGGCTTCGATCGCCAGGGGACCCACCAGACTGCCTTATGTCCTTGAACCGTCTGTGCCTCGTCATCAACGCCAGCTACGAAGCGATCAACGTCACCACCGCGCGGCGTGCATTAATGCTCGTCTTCAAGGGCGCCGCCGTTGTAGAAGAGGTCTCCGGCTACACCGTCCGGACTTCGAGGATCAACATCCCGGCGCCAAGCGTAGTGCGACTGATGAAGTACCGGCGTATGCCGCGGCAGAACCGGTCCGTCTCCCGGAAGGGGATCTTGTTGCGCGACGGTGGCGCCTGCCAGTACTGCGGTGCCCGCCTGCCATCGGGATGCCTCACCCTCGATCACGTGGTCCCGAGATCGCGGCGCGGGCTCTCGACATGGGAGAACCTCGTGGCATGCTGCTTCGCCTGCAATAACAAGAAGGGTGATCGCTCACCGCAGGAAGCCGGAATGGCGTTGGCCAGACAACCACGGCAGATCGGCATTCATGCCAGGCACAAACTGCTGGCCGGCGCTTCCCCTACGTGGGACAAGTACCTGTTCGCATAGCGCGCGTGTAGCTCAGTCGGATCAGAGCGGGTCTCTCCTAAAGACCAGGCCGCAGGTTCGATTCCTGCCACGCGCCCCACGGACCTACCAGGGGGAACTGGGAGGCGAGGCCATGAACTCGTTTGACCCTCAAAGTACCGTAGAAGGCGGAAGAACAGCAGAACCCAATCGAGTCACCCAAAAGATTCCCCCCAAGTAGACACTCCCACCCTTGTGATGTAGGCGGCAGTACCCCGTAAGTGCCTGAAAGGATTTGGAGCCGGCGGAGGGACTTGAACCCCCGACCCTCTGATTACAAATCAGATGCTCTACCAACTGAGCTACGCCGGCAATGGCGAGATCGACACCCTCAGATTACCACGACCGCCTCGTGCGTCACCTCAAACCGCACGCTCCTCGCCATCGTGCACAGGCTGTGCGCCCGAGCGTGGATCCTCGTCATATCCCCCGACCTCGCGCGATCCGTGATCCGCACTCGCGGCCGCAGAATCACCTGCGTCATCTCGCCCGACCCATCGGCGTTGTCCTTCGCTTCGCCCCACGCATCGTCGTCGTACTCCGTCACCACAATTCCCGAATCTGCGCACAAATGCAACACCCACAGCATATGGCAATTCGATAGCGCCGCCACCAACAGTTCCTCGGGATTGAAGCGCGTCGCGTCGCCGCGGTACTCCGGATCGCTCGACCCTGCGGTCACCTGCTCCTTCCCCGGCCCCGTCGTCTCGTGCGCGCGGCTGTAATCGCGATAGCCCGAGGTGCCGCCGCCCAGATTGCCGGTCCAGCGAGTGCTCGTGCGGTATTCGTGTTTGTGCTTCCCTGGCATATTCTTAGCTTGCCACGAAGTGAGAAGTGGCCTGCGCCGCCGATGCATCGAGGCGGCGCAGGCATGGGGATTTACTGGACGGGCCTGTAGTTTTCAGAGGGATCATTGGCCCGTTGCCACCCTCCGTTTGTAGGCTATCTGGCAGTTGGGTGGAGTTCCTTCAGCTCCCCGAGGCCTCCTCCGAGAAAGCCCCGGTGTCAGCCTCCGACCGGATGACCCCACCGCACACTTCCCTATAGCACGAGAAGTGCCACTGAGAGCCGCACTACTAACCTGCTTGTTATCAAGCATCGCCATAGGATTTCTCCTGCCCGTAGATTACCGCACCGTCCACCACTTGTACGCATGTGTCTACTTCGTAGACACCCAGATCGCCGACGCGCTATGCTGGATCTTCATGAGCGCGCTACCTCAGCCCGAGCTCAACGAGAGGCTTGCCGCCATCCTCGCCATCTCGCAGCGCATGAACTCTCAGCGCGATCTCGGCACCCTGCTCGACCTGATCGCGCGCGAAGCCACCAGCCTGCTCGATTGCGACCGCGCCAGCATTTTCCTGCTCGACCGCGAGCGCAACGAACTATGGTCAAAGGTTGCACTCGGGTCTGAGGAAATTCTGCGCTTCGACGCAAGCCATGGCATCGCCGGCAACACCGCCCTCTCCGGCAACACCATCAACGTCCGCGATGCCTACAGCGATCCGCGCTTCTATACCGCGATCGACGACCAGACGGGCTACCGCACCCGCACCGTGCTCGCCGTCGCGGTCCGCAATCAGCAGGGCGTAATCATCGGCGCCTTCGAGGCGCTAAATAAGCGCATTGGAGTCTTCGGCCCGCGCGATGAGGAATCCCTGCTCGCGCTGGCTTCGCATGCCGCCGTGGCGGTGGAGACCGCGCAACTGATCGGCGAACTGCGCCGCAATCAGGACGAATTGACGCAGCAGAATGCACACCTGTGGCGCGAGGTGGAAAGCCGCTTCGCGACCCACGGAATCATTGGCACCGGGCAGCGTATACAGCAGATTGTGCGCCTGGTGGAGCGAATTCGCGACAGCGTGGTCAACGTGCTGATCACCGGAGAGAGCGGCACCGGCAAGGAGCTCATCGCCAAGGCGGTACACTACAACAGCCCGCGCGTGCGCCGTCCGTTCGTGGCCCTGAACTGCGCCGCTTTGCCCGAAACGCTGATCGAAAGCGAATTGTTCGGCATCGAAAAGGGCGTGGCAACCGGCGTGAACTCGCGCGTGGGCCAGTTCCAGAAGGCCGACGGCGGCACCCTCTTCCTGGACGAAATCGGCGACCTCAGCCTCACCGCCCAAGCCAAAATTCTGCGCGTTTTGCAGGAGCGTGTGCTCGAACGCGTCGGCGGCCGGACTTCCATCCCGGTCGATGTGCGGATTCTGGCGGCCACCAATAAGGATCTGGAAGCTGAGATCGCCAAGGGGAATTTTCGCGAGGATCTCTACTACCGCATCAAAGTGATCCACGTGCACATGCCGCCGCTGCGCGAAATCCGTGAGGAGATTCCGCTGCTCGCCACTCATTTTCTGAAGGAATATTGTCGCGAGGCGGGCCGCGACGGCATGGAATTCGCTCCCGCCGTGCTGCGCAACCTGGTGAGCGCTCCCTGGCCCGGCAACGTGCGCCAGTTGCGTAACGAAGTGATGCGCTTGGCGGCTTGCGCCCGCTTGCACGTGATTAGCGAAGACGATCTCTGGGAAGGTGTTCCGCAGCCGGAACGCAGCGGACCGCCCGCCATCGGGCCCATTAAACTGCAGTCCCTTAAGAAGGCAGTGGCCGAGATGGAACACCGCATGATCGCGGAAGCCTTGCACGAAACCAAGAACAATCAGCAACAGGCCGCCAGATTGTTGGGCCTGAGCAGGCAAGGGCTGATTAATAAGATGAAGCGCTATTCGATCGTGGGCTGATCGGATGAAAATGCGCGGTCAGAACTTGCAATGGCCATTGCAGGACACGCCTTTACAAGTCTTGCAGCAGGTTCCCTGAGATGTTCGCTTGGGCGCGACCGTTTTCCCGACGGCTCCCGCTGACTGCGGTTTCGCGCCGGAACGTGCCACAACTGCGGCACCACGCAGAGTACCACCTGGCGATTGCGCCATATCACCCAACAGTTCATCGATTCGCGGCATCGGACCCCTCCAGCCTTCGCGTAACGCGCTGATATGAAAGCCTATCGGCTTAAATATGCAATTACAGTAGCAGGCGGGCGGCCAAACTCTCAAAGAAAAATGGGGGAGATCGGGCGGAGACCGGCGGGACTACGCAACCTTCTGGACTTTGCCGTCCCGGATGCACGACGTGCAGACCCGGATACGCTTGCCGGCGCCCTTGATAAGAGCGCGCACGGACTGAAGATTGATATTCCAGCGACGCTTGGTAACGTTATGTGCGTGGCTGATGCGATTCCCAAACTGAGGGCCGCGGCCACATAATTCGCAAACTTGTGCCATAAGACAGAAATCTCCTGAAGTGGTTCGAACTCGTAGTATACCAAATTCGAGTGCCACATTGCCGCATCCGGCTTGATCGCCTTTCACGCGAATCGGGCAGCCTTCACGCTATCATGGATAGAATCCTATGATTCAAGACATGCTCCCTGAGGGCCTGACCTTCGATGACGTCCTACTCGAACCGGCTCGCAGTGAAGTGGTGCCTGCCGAAGTCGATACGCGCACCTGCCTGACGCGCCAAATCGCGCTGAATATTCCGATTGTTTCCGCCGCCATGGATACAGTGACCGAATCGCACCTGGCGATCGCGCTGGCACAGCAGGGCGGCATCGGAATTATCCACCGCAACATGTCGATCGAGCGCCAGGCGGAAGAAGTGGACCGCGTGAAGCGCAGTGAGAGCGGCATGATCGTGGACCCTATTACCATTGGTCCGGACGAGCCCATCTCGGCCGCGCTCACTCTGATGAATCGCTACCGCATCTCCGGTGTGCCTGTCACCAAGAACGGCGTGCTGGTGGGCATTCTCACCAATCGCGATCTGCGCTTCGAGAACCGCTTCGACCTGCCCATTTCCGAGGTCATGACCAAGGAAAACCTAGTCACGGTTTCGGTGGGCACCACTCTGGAACAGGCCGAAGCCATCCTACACAAGCATCGCGTCGAGAAACTGCTGGTGGTGGACGAGCACTTCGCACTCAAGGGCCTGATCACAGTCAAAGACATTCAGAAGAAATTGAAATACCCGAACGCGGCGAAGGATAGCCAGGGACGCCTCCGCGTCGGCGCGGCAATCGGCGCCACCGGCGATTTCCTGGAACGGGCCCAGGAACTGATCGCGCGCAAGGTCGACGTGATCGCCATCGATACCGCGCACGGCCACAGTTCGCGCGTCATGAACGCCGTGCAGGCGATCAAGAGTAAGTACCCCGAAGCGCAGTTACTCACCGGCAACGTGGCGACTTATGAAGGCGCCAAGGAACTCATCTCGCTGGGCGTGGACGGCATCAAAGTGGGTATCGGGCCGGGTTCCATCTGCACCACGCGTGTGGTGTCGGGTGCCGGCGTACCGCAGATTCGCGCCATCAGCGAATGCTCGCGAGCCACCCGTGAAGGCGGCGTGCCGCTGATCGCCGATGGCGGAATCAAGTACTCCGGCGATATCACGAAGGCGATCGCGGCCGGTGCGGATTGCGTCATGATCGGCAGCCTGCTGGCGGGCACCGACGAGAGTCCCGGCGAGACCATTCTCTTCCAGGGCCGCACCTTCAAGACCTATCGCGGCATGGGCTCGATGGGCGCGATGTCGCAGGGCAGTTCGGAACGCTACGCGCAGGAAGCGGGCGGCAAACTGGTGCCCGAGGGCATTGAAGGCCGCGTCGCCGCTAAGGGACCGCTAGCCGATCTGGCGTACCAACTGGTCGGCGGACTGCGCAGCGGCATGGGCTACTGCGGCGCTAAAGACATCCAGGAGTTACAACACAAGGCGCGCTTCCTGCGAGTCTCCTCGGCTGGCCTGCGGGAAAGCCACGTGCACGACGTCATCATCACCAAGGAAGCCCCAAACTACCGAGTGGAGTAAGACCCAACCGAACCCGCTCCTTCTTTGTGGTACGGACTTCAGTCGGTACACCGGCCGAAGGCCGGCTCTTCTATTTCCGCGCCTAAGCCCCAAATATCCGCGTTCACCCCCGCCTAATGGACGCCCGGCGTCGCCGACCGTTATCCTATCGAATGCCTTGCATGGCAGCCTATCCACGAACGCGTTCTACACCGGCGATCTCCTCGTCTTCACCACAGCGCTCCTGATCACGGCGCTCCTACTCGTCCTCACGCTCCGCGCGGCCAAACTCCCCGGCACCCCGATGGTCAACATCGGCTTCGCCGTCTGCGCCCTTCTCTGGTGCGCCGGAGGCCTGGGACGCGCCGGATGTTCCGCCCTCGGCATCCCACGCCAGGCGCACGCCGCACTGGTGGCGCAGGCCATTCAATACTCCGCCGCGGCCGCGTTCCCGATCGCCGTTCTCGCCCTTTGGCGCCCCTTCGCCACCACGCCGTGGCAGAAAAAAGCCTCGCGAGTCCTGCATTGGATCGCCTGCATCCTGGCCGCCGCACTCACCGTCGTCTTCTGGTCACCCGTGCTGCATGACGGCACCCGCATGATGTTCCATGTCACGCAGGTCGCCACCGCCAGCAATGCCGCATTCCTCTTACTGGCCGGCGTCATCATCTCCCTCCCGCGCGCCACCACGCCCCGCGCCGTATTCATTCCGTCGATGGCAATCGTGATCGCCGTCTGGGGTGCCGCTATCACGCTCCCGATGTCCGACATCTTCCGGCCGAGCGCGCATTTCGCCGCGATGCTGCTCTTCGTCGGACTGCATCTGGTGATGCTGGTGGTGCTCTGCGCGTTCTTCCTCTTCGCGCGCTTCCGATTCGCCGACATCTTCGTGCGCTACGGCGTCCGCATTCTCCTCGCAGGAATGTGGGCGTCGATCCTCGCCGTCTTCGCGCAGTCCGCCTTCCTCACGCACATCGCGGAGCACATGCCGGCGCACTCCGCGGTGCACGTCTTCCTGATTAATCTCCTCGCCGGCGTGCTCCTGCTCTCTTTCACTTTTGTAGACGACCGCCTCGGCCGCATCATCAATCGCTGGCTCTTCCGCCCGCCCGATTACCGAGCCGCCACGCGCCAGCTCGGCAACCAGCTAACCCGCCTTCAGGAGGAACCGGCGATCGCCGCCGCCGTGGAAAGCGCCGTCACCCCCGCGCTACATCTGCGCGGCGCGCGCCTGTTACACATCGCCGGCATTCCCTCCCCTACCTGGACCGCCGCCCTGCAAGAAGGCGAGCTCGTCGAACTCGACTTGTCCGACCCGTTGCGCGCGAGCCTCCCGCTGGAGGGCGTCGAAGTCCTGATCCCCTCGTACTCCGCCGGCAGGGTGACCCACGTCCTCGCAGTCGCACCCGGGCCCACGCGCCCCGGCCTCGTCTCCGACGACTTGAATTTCCTCCGAGCCGTCGCCGCTCAATTCGGCAACCGCATCGACACCTTACAACGCGAGCGCGAAACCATCGAGCGTCAGAGCCGCGAGGCCCTCCTGCTTCAACAGGTCGCCGAAGCCGAACTGCGCGCGCTGCGCGCGCAGATCAACCCGCACTTCCTCTTCAACTCCCTCAACACCATTGCCGACCTCATCGTGCGCGACACCGTGCGTGCCGAGGCCATGACCCTGCGCCTGGCCAGCGTCTTCCGCCACGTGCTCGCGCACTCCACCCGCTCCATGACCACCCTGCGCGAAGAGGTGGAATTCCTCCGCACCTACTTGTACATTGAGGAAGGGCGCTTCGGAGACCGCCTGCGCGTGAGCATCGATGTCGCGCCCGACGCCGCCGGCCAACCGGTGCCCTCGCTGATTCTCCAGCCCCTGGTGGAGAATGCCATGAAGCATGGGCTGGGTCCGAAGCCTGGCCCCGGCAACATTTGGATTTCGGCCGCCATGGAACACGACCACCTCTGCGTGAAGATCGAAGACGACGGCATGGGTCCGCCCGCGTCGCCCGCCGCCGAGCCCGATCAGTGCCACGGCTTGCGCAATGTGGCCGGCCGCCTGCGCACGCTCTACGGCGGTGCGGCCGCAGTGGAACTCGCGGCGCGCCCGGGCGGCGGCGCCTGCGTCACAGTGCGTATCCCGAAGGTGAGCGCGGTATGAGAAGCCTGATCATCGACGATGAGGAACCGGCGCGCGCGCGCCTCGGCCGCATGCTGGCCGCCCACGCCGATATTGTCCTCGCCGGCGAAGCGCGCGACGGCCTGGAAGCGATCTCGCAGATCGAAGCCCTACAGCCCGAACTGATCTTCCTCGACATTCAGATGCCCGGACTCACCGGCTTCGAAGTGCTGCAATCGCTGCCCCCGAACGTCCCGGTGCCATTGGTAATTTTCGTCACCGGCTTCGATCAATACGCGCTCGCCGCCTTCGAGGCCAACGCGCTCGCCTACCTCATGAAGCCGGTGGAAGCGGACCGCCTCGCACAGGCGCTGGATCGTGCGCGCAAACTCACGGGAGCCGCCGGAGAGGCCGAGCGCGAACAACTCCTGCGCGTGGTGCGTGAAGCGCCCAAGCCGCTCCAGCAGATCGTCTGCCGCAAGCGCGATCGCCTGGTGCTGACGCCGCCCGACCAGATCCTCTGGTTCCAGATGGAAGACGGGATGGTGAAGGCGCACACCGCCGCCGACACCTTCACGGTAAATTATCAACTCGGCGAACTGGAGGCCGGACTCCCCACCGCCGCCTTCTTCCGAGCCCGCCGCGAAGTGCTGGTCAACCTCACCCGCATCCGCGAAATTCGCCCCTACTTCAAGAGCGGCTTTCTCCTGATCATGGCAGACACCGCCGCCACCGAAATCGTAGTCAGCGAACGCCAGGCGAGGTCCCTGAGGCAAAGAATACCGGGACTCTAGGGTCTTGTCTTCTTAGCTCTTCATTGCGTCTTGGCGCCTTTGCGTGAAGAA
>JBDTPR010000208.1:0-9978 GCA_039932635.1 Candidatus Solibacter sp. | reverse complement strand
GGCGAGCTGGCACGGGGCGAAATCTAATGTTGACCGAAAATCGTTTCAACAGATGCGAACCTGTTCATTGAGATCCAAGACAACGGATTTCAGATCTGGGATCTCAGCGCGGATCGCCACAGCAAGATCATCAACGGCACGGCGGATAGCGGAGCCATTTCCCGCGACCAAAAACAGATGGCAGCCGGTTCGGAAAAGGAACGTTCCGTACGCCTGTTGGATGTGGCGACCGGGGAGCAGCGGCGCGTGCTGACCGATGGGATCGGGGGAGCCGCGTCGCTGGCATTCTCGCCGGACGGCGCACTCCTGGTGAGCGCCAACTTCGACAATGATGTACGGATCTGGAAGACGCAATCGGGCGAACTGGTGCGCAAGATCGAGGATTTGACGGGGGCGATGTTCGCCACCGCCTTCACCCCCAACGGCGCGGAACTGGTGATGGGGGGGCTGGACGAGACGGTGTATATCCTGGATGGAAAGACGTTTGCGCCGAAGCGCACGTTGAAGGGACATGGAGAGACCATCGCAGCTTTGGCGATCTCGCCGGACGGCCGGACATTGATCACGGGCGGCTTCGATGTGATCACCGAGGCGAATCCGGTGAAAGTGGTGTTCTGGGATCTGGCATCCGGAACAATCACCCGGACGGTACGCGCTCCACACGCGGTCAGCGCCCTGGCGTTCTCGCCAGATGGCAAGTGGCTGGCGATGACGGTCGTCGGCGGCAAAGAGATCGCTCTGTTCGCCCTCGGGAACCACTAGCGCATCAGCGCTCCCTTAATTACTTCCGAGAGCGACATAAACGCGTCCAGGCTGTGGGGCTTGCGGAAGTAGGATGTGACTCCCAGATCGCCGATCGCCTTCATGTCGCTAGCCGAATCCGAGGACGTCACCACCACCACCGGCACCGCGCCGCAGGATGGCGAGTGCCGCAGGGCGGCCAGCACCTGAATCCCGGATACCTTCGGCAGATTCAAATCCAGCAGCACGAGATCGGGAATCGCGGACAAGTCGCCCGCCTCCACTCGGTGCAAGCGGACCAGGGCCGCGTCGCCATCCGTCATTACCGTCAGATTGAACGGAATCCGGGAGTGACGCAGGACCTCTCCAATGACGAACGCATCGGTCGTGCTGTCCTCAACCAGCCAGATCGTGATTGCGCGAGGCTGCTTCTGCTCCGCCGGACGGCCTTCCTGCTCCACGTCCTGGCCAGGTTGGAAGGGAGAAGCAGAAGACCGATCCTCGTCCAGGGACCGACCGTTCAAGCCAAATGGACCCGCCATACTGCTCGGCGATGCGCTTGCAGATGGCGAGGCCGATTCCACTGCCGGGGAACTCTTCCCGGGTGTGAAGGCGCTTGAAGAGGCCGAAGATCTGTTCGCGGAACCGGCGATCGATGCCGAGCCCGTTGTCGGAGACGGAGAAGACGTTCCAGCCTCCGGCTTCCACCGCGGATATTTGTACATAGGGATCCTCTGTGCGCCGGTACTTCAGCGCATTGCCGATCAGGTTTTGAAACAACTGGATCAAATGGACTTCGTACACCGCCACTGATGGCAACGGCGAAATATCCACCTTCGCATGGTTCAAATCCAGCGAGGGTCTAAAGTGCTGTAACACGGCTTCCAGCACCTTGCCGCTCTCAAGCACCGGGACTGGCCCTTCCCCCTGGCGGGTGGCGCGAGTGTAGGAGAGCAGGTCCTCCAGCAGCGTTTGCATGCGCCCGGCGCCGTCCAGAATGCTCTTCAGGAAATACTTGTTCTCGTCGGTCAGATCGCCGGCCTTGCGCTCCAGCAACTGGGCCGAGATCGCGATCATGCGCAGCGGTTCCTGCAGGTCGTGACTGGCCGAATAGGCGAAGGTTTCCAGATCCTGGTTGGCCCGCCGCAGATCGCGGTTGGAACGCTCGGAATCCTCTTCCGCCCGTTTCTGCTCGGTGATATCCCGCGCGATTTTCGATGCGCCGACGATCCGCCCGGTCAAGTCTCTCACCGGGGAGATGGTCAGCGAGATGTTCAGCAGGGTTCCGTCCTTGCGCCTGCGTATGGTCTCGAAGTGGTCCACGCGCTCGCCGCGCTGCAGCCGGCGCAGGATCTCTGGCTCCTCTTGCAGGCGGTCGGGCGGAATCAGGATCATTACCGGCTTGCCGATCACTTCCTCCGCGGTGTAGCCGAAGACGCGCTCGGCACCGCGATTCCAACTGGTGATGGTGCCGGTGAGATCCTTACTTATGATGGCATCGTCGGAAGACTCCACGATCGCCGCCAGGTGGACGGCGGCCGATTGCAGGCGGCGCCGCTCCCGCATGTCGCGCGCGAATGCCTGCAACCTTCCATCCGGCAGCATGCTGGCACTGAGCTCGACCGGGATCCACTCGTGTTTGCCCTTCAGGTCCCATTCGCCCACCTCGACCTTGCCGACGCTGAGGCTGGCGATCAACTGTGCCTGGCGGGCGCCGTCCTCGGGGCGAATCAGGTCCCCGACGGTCATCGCGAGCAATTCCTGCCGCGTGTAGCCGAGCAAAGCGCAGGCGGCCGAATTCACGTTGACGTATCTGCCACTGGAATCGGCTACTAACACTCCATCGGGCGCGTATTCGATCAGCGAGTGTAGCGCCTCGGTCGCGGAGTTCAATTGCTGTTGCGCCTGCCGTGCGCCGGTGATGTCCTGAGTTGCGCCCAACATGCGCACAGCGTGCCCCTGCGGGTCGCGAACAACCTGTGCTTTGGTGGAGAGCCAGCGAATTTTGCCATCGGGGTTCACCACGCGGAATTCGAGGTCGTACGGCTGCCCCGCCTCCAGTGCGGCGTAGATCGCCTGACCGACACGCTCGGCGTCTTCGGGATGAATCAGGCGCTGGAAATCTTCTGACGTGCCGCCGAAGGTCTCCGGCGTCAGGCCGTGAAACTCGTAGACCAGCTCCGACCAGACTACGCGATTGTTCGAAATGTCCCAATCCCACAAGCCGATGGCGCCCGCGTCCAGCGCCAGCCGATGACGCTCCTCGATGATCCGCCGCGCTTCGGCTTCACGCAGCGCAGCTTCAGTCGCGGGAACGCGGCTCGCGTGTAAATCGTTAACTTCCCCTTCCAACTCGAGGATCCGTCTTTTCAGGTCTTCGGTCGCCGTTTGCGGGGCGAGCGCAAAAGTTGGCCCTTCGCTCATTCGGGGTCTCATCCTTGTTAAGGGCTGGCTTGCCTGGAAGACTGTGTGCAGGTTTGTTGCCAAGCGCAAAAACACGGCAAGGCAAGCACGTTTGCAGCAACCGCCTGGTTTGTCGTTTTTGCTGCTCCTACAGGCAGTGCACTGTCTTTAGTGTATATAGTTCACGAATTGCACTGTGGAACGCGCCGGCCCCGCGGGACGGGTTGTGGACCTGCATTTCCGCATTTTCGCCCGTTAGGTTAAACTGGAACTATTCCAAGGCCTAATCCATTGTCGTGTCGCGCACTTGCGGTCCTCGTGCTGGCAGCGCTGCCGGGGTTCGCCGCCCCCGCCGATACCGGCCAGCTTGACGCCAGCCCCGCGCTGTTCACCGTGATGGCGGCCATCAATGCGGCTGGCTACAAGGCGGATTACTCGTCGCCCAACAACCACGGGTTGCGCAACGCCATCCAGGTGGAGATCGCCAAGCGCAATGTGCCGTCCCTTGGGCCTCTCAAGGAGTTTTTTGAGAGTCATCGCAAGCGCACCGATTCCGCGGAACTCAGCCAGTACCTTTCTTTTGCGCTTTCCTGCAGCGGTCCGCCGACCTTCGATATTCAGATACGCGATGTGGAGATTCCCCCGGACGTCGCCGTCCTGCGCGATCTTTCGCGCCTGCTCGCCGCCTTCTACCGGGAGGCCAATATCGAGGATCTCTGGAAGCGGTCCCAGCCCGCCATCGATCAGTACATCGAACGCTACCATGAGCCCGTGACCAATGCGGTCCTGCAGGTTAACGGCTATATGCGCCAGATGACGTCGGGCTTCAAGGACCGGCGCTTCCAGATCTTTATCGAATTACAGGCTGCTCCCAACCAGATTCAAACCCGCAGCTACAGCGATAACTATACGATCGTTGTGACTCCCTCGCCCGACACCCGGGTTTTCGATATCCGCCACGCCTATCTGCATTACATGCTGGATCCGTTGGCAACCCGCAATCAGGAGATCCTCAACCGCAAGAAGAGCCTGATCGACCACGCGCAGCGCGCCACCGCGCTCACGGACGCGTATAAAGAGGACTACCTGCTACTGGTCACGGAGTCTTTGATCAAAGCGGTGGAATCGCGGCTGGATAAGAAGCCCGGCATGATTCAGGCCGCGCTGGCTGAGGGCTACATCCTCGCCCCCTATTTCTCCGAGGCGCTGCCGTTATTCGAAAAGCAGGAGAGCGCGCTCAACCTCTACTATGTGGAGATGATTCAGGCCATCAATCTGGTGAAGGAAGACCAGCGGCTCACAGGTTTCGAGTTCACTAAAACCACGGCGCCCGGGGCGGTGGTCAAGACCGCCGCGCCGCCGCCTCCACCGGTGCTGACGGGCGCCGCCAAGATTCTGCAGGATGCCGAGCTTGCCTACGGCTCGCGCGAATTGGAAAAGAGCAAAGGGCTCTTCTTGAAGGTACTGGAGCAGACCGATAAGCGCAGTGTACATGCGTCCGCCTACTATGGGTTGGGGCGCATCGCGCTGCTGCAGAAAGATTTGGACGCCGCCGAACCGCTTTTTCAGAAGGCTCTGGATTCAGAACCCGAGGCCTTCGATAAGGCTTGGATTCTGGTGTACCTGGGGCGGCTTTCGATCGCCGCGGGCGAACGCGAAAAGGCCGCGCAGTTTTTCCAAAGTGCTATTCAGTTGGAAGGCGCCACCGAGAGGGCGCGCCAGGAAGCAAAGCAGGGTCTGGAACTGACCCGCAAGCAATAAGAAATTGGCTAAGGAGTTTTACGCATGAAACGAATGATTCTCACCGGGCTGCTGGCAATCGGCGCCGGTGCCATGTGCCTCATGGCGCAGGGCGCACCGCCCAAAGGTCAGGCCGCGGCCCAGAAAGGGCCCGCCCCCAAGTCGCAGGGCGAACTCGAAGCCCTGCAGGCTCTGCAGGCAGCGGGCAATGACCCCGACAAGGCGATCGCGGCCGCCGAGGCGCTGATCACCAAGTTTGCCGACACCGATTTCAAGAGCATCGCGCTTTATATCGAAGCCGACGCCTACGAACGCAAAAGCGATTTCAACCGGATGGAAATCTTCGCCGAGCGCGTGCTGGAAGCCGATCCGAAGGATTTTCGCGCCGCCCTCATGTTGGCCAAGCACTACGCCACGCACACCGGCGCCAACGATCTGGATCGCGAAGAGAAACTGGGTAAAGGTGAGAAGTTCGCCAACCAGGTGATCGAGATGATGAAGACCCTGCCCAAGCCCAATGCCGGCGTCACGGACGAGCAGTGGGTGGAAGTTCGTAAGGATTCCACCGCCGAAGCCTACAGTTCCATCGGCCTGGGCAACCTGACCCGTAAGAAGTACGATGCGGCGGCAGCGGCGTTCAAGAGCGCTGTGGAAGCCAATTCGCGCCCCGAGCCCGCCTACATGGTGCGTCTCGCCTCCGCGCTGCAGATGGCCGGCAAGAACGACGAAGCCGCCACGTGGTGCGACAAAGTGCTGGCCACGCCGGACGTCCATCCCCAGATCAAGCAGCTGGCGACCCAGATTAAAGCCAACGCGACAAAGAAGTAAGCCCCAGGCCCGATGCGCGCGGAGTTAGCTACCCTCGAGGTGAAGCTGGGACACCGGTTCACCCAATCGGAATTGCTGCGCCGCGCGCTAACCCATAGTTCGCTGGCCAGCGAGACGCGTGCCGGCAGCGACCCTCTCTGCGACAACGAGCAGATGGAGTTTTTGGGCGATGCCGTGCTGGGCATGGTGGTCAGCGACGTCCTCTTCCATCGTTTCCCCCTGTTTAAGGAGGGCGAACTCTCCACGGTGAAAGCGCGGTTGGTGAGCGCCGCCCACTTGCATGGAGTGGCGCGCCGGCTGGACCTCGGCGAATATCTGGAACTCGGGCGCGGCGAGGAAATGTCCGGCGGACGTTCCAAGAAGACGCTGCTGGTGGACGCCCTGGAAGCGATCATTGCGGCGGTTTATCTGGATGGCGGATTGGAACCGGCCTGCAAGTTCATCGTCGAGCAGGTGATGGACGGACAGATGGTCTTCGACCAGGAAGCCGGCACCGACATTCAGCCCGCCGTGGCCAATTTCAAGGAAGCTCTGCGCGAACTGGCCAAGGCGCAGAAGCTGCCTGAGCCGCGTTACGCCATGATCCGCGTGCAGGGTCCGGAGCACGCCAAGGTCTTCACCATCGAAGTGCGTGTCGGCAAGGATTGCATCGGACAGGCCGACGCGCGGACTAAGAAGATCGCTGCCCAGCGTGCCGCGCGCACCGCCTACGAGCGCCTGCTGGCCGCCGAGGCGCCGGCGGAACTCCCGGCCATGGAAGAGTCCGAGTCCCAGTCAGAGCCGCGACCGTGAGGGAGCGTCAAGAACCGCTCCCTTACGGTCGCGGCTCTTCAGGGCGATTCAGCCGATGAGCGGCATGAACCCGGCGGAGTTCGCCAACATACGGCAATCCGAGGAGCATTTCTGGTGGTACCGCGGCATGCGCACGATCCTGTTCCGCATGCTTGCGCCGTACCTGGCCAACCGCACCATCGCGCGCGGCCTCGAAGCGGGATGCGGCACCGGGTACTTCTCCCAACTGCTGCAGCGCGAACACCATTGGCCCGTCGTGCCGCTCGATTACAGCATCGATGGACTGCACTACGCCCGTGAACTCGGCGTGCGCGACCCGGTGCAGGGCGACATCCGCGCCCTGCCGTTTGCGACCTCCGCCTTCGACATCATGCTCTCGCTCGACGTCATCGTGCATTTGGAGCGCGGGGAAGAGCAGCTTGCCGCGCGGGAATTCGCACGCGTCGTCAAGCCCGGCGGACTTGTGGTGGTCCGCACCTCGGCGCTCGACATTCTACGCAGCCACCACGGCGAGCATGCCCATGAGCGCCAGCGTTTCACGCGCGGCCGCCTGACCGCGCTGTTCGCCACCGCCGGAATCCGCACGCTGCGGTGCAGCTATGCCAACTCGCTGCTGATGCCCGTGGCGCTGGCCAAGTTCCGGATTTGGGAGCCGCTCAGCCGCACTCCCGCCACCAGCGGCGTGCAGCCTGTGGCCCCCTGGCTCGACACTCTGCTGCATACGGCGCTCGCCGCCGAGGCCGGCTGGCTTGGAGCGGGTTACAATCTTCCGTTGGGACAATCGCTCATCCTGATTGGGGAAAAGCTGCCATGACGCAGCCCGCGCTCTTCCCTTCGCTCAGCGTCTTTTTCCCGGCGTACAACGACGCGCCCTCGCTCCCCAAACTGCTGGAGAAGACCTTCGCGGCACTCCGCGGGCGGGTGGCGGATTACGAAGTGATCGTGGTCAACGATGGCAGCTACGACAATACCGCCGCCGTCCTGGAGGAGCAGCGCAAGTTGTACGGACCCTGCCTGCGCATCGTCACGCACCCGCAGAATCGCGGGTACGGCGGCGCGCTGCGCAGTGGATTCCAGTCGGCCACCAAGGCTTGGGTTTTCTACACCGATGGCGACAGCCAATACGATGTCGGTGAACTGCCGCGCCTGATCGAGCTCGCCGGACCCGGGACGGGGCTGGTCAACGGCTACAAGCTCGAGCGTCACGACCCGGCGCACCGCATCTGGATCGGCAAGACCTACAATTTCTGTGCGCGGCTGCTCTTCGGGATTGGCATCCGCGATATCGATTGCGACTACCGGCTGATTCGCCGCGACCTGCTGGATCAGATCCAACTGACCTCCACCAGCGGCACGATTTGTGTCGAACTGGTGCGCAAACTTGAAATGACCGGGTGTGCCGTGGTCGAGGTGGGCGTGCATCACTATCCGAGGCTGTACGGCAAGTCGCAGTTCTTCCGCCTGCGCAGCCTGGCGACCACGTTTTACGAATTGATGCGGCTGTGGGTTCGCGTCGTGCTTCTGCGACGTAGTGCGTACTGAAGGCCCGGCGAAGGCGCGGCGGGCGGACGCTGGACACTCAGGGTGAACGATCGCGCCGCTACCGTGCCGTCGAACCCTTCCGCCAGCAAAGTGTAGTGCGTGGTGTGTTCGGGAACCACGTCGAGGCAGCGTCCCTGCGCGGGAAAAACGCGCTGCATCGGCGAAATCCGCACCGACCTGGCGTTCTCCACCGAGTAGCAAAG
Source organism: Candidatus Solibacter sp. (assembly GCA_039932635.1). Taxonomy (GTDB): domain Bacteria; phylum Acidobacteriota; class Terriglobia; order Bryobacterales; family Bryobacteraceae; genus Solibacter. Next base: position 1,729 of record JBDTPR010000208.1, on the reverse strand, counting down.
CTGCGCGGTTTCTCCCGGAGTCAAGGCGCCGACGCTGGCGTAGAAGCGCAGGATTCGGACCGGCGAGGGAGCGGTATCCAGGGGATGCACCCACATATGGCCGTCCGGACTGCGCGCCAGATTGAGGCCCCAAAGAGCTACCAGCAGGCTCACCGCCATCACCATTTTGGCGAACCTGATTTTGGCCAGCCTGGAGAGCATTTGGTAGTTGGACTCCGGTACCCGCGGTTTAGTTTCGAAAATGCGCTACCCTGCAAGATTATGGGAATTCGAATCGTACAGGTGGATGCCTTCACCAATCGCCCGTTCGCCGGAAATCCCGCCGCCGTATGCGTCCTCACCGATGCGCCCGACGACCAGTGGATGCGTGACGTGGCGCGCGAAATGAATCTTTCCGAGACCGCTTTCCTGGTCAAACAGGCCGATGGCTACAATCTGCGCTGGTTCACGCCCGCCGTCGAAGTGGATCTCTGCGGCCACGCTACCGTGGCGAGCGCTCACGTCTTGTGGCAGGACGGGCACCTGCCCGAGGGTGCGCAGGCACGCTTCCACACGCGCAGCGGATTGCTCACCGCCGACCGGCGCGGCGATTGGATCGAGCTCGATTTCCCCGCCAAGATCGCCGCCGCATGCGAGCCTCCCGCCGAACTGCTGCCCGCGCTCGGGATAGCGTCGGCGAGATTCACGGGGAAGAACGCGTTCGATTACTTCGTGGAGATTGAGTCCGATGCGGAACTCGGCGCCTTACAGCCTGACCATTCGCGACTAGGGAAACTCCCTGTCCGCGGCGTCATCGTGACGGCGCGCTCCGGTTCGCCGGAATATGATTTCGTATCCCGGTTCTTTGCCCCGGGATCGGGCATCGACGAGGATCCGGTCACCGGCTCCGCGCATACCGCGCTGGGTCCCTACTGGGCCAAAATCCTGGGGAAGAACGAGATGATCGCATACCAGGCTTCGGCGCGCGGAGGAGTCGTGCGGGTGGCGCTGAAAGGCGATCGCGTTCTGCTGGGAGGCCAGGCGGTCACCGTCATGACGGCGGATTTGATGGTGTAGAGAGCTGCCGTGGAGTGGGTTTCCACTCGCATGATAAACTCCCTTCATGCAGCATACGAGCGATGTTCCCGATGACGCCCCGCCCTTCCTGCGCACATGGCGGCGTGTCTACATCGCGACCCTCATCTACCTCGTGTTCATCATCGGCGTCTGCTACGTCTTCACCCGGATCTATAAATGAGGCTTCTCGATTGGGTCGTCCTGGTCACGACCCTCTTTTCCATCGTGGCCTACGGCCTGTACCGTAGCCGCGGCAGCAATACTGTAGACCGCTACCTGCTGGCCGGGAAGAGCATGCCCTGGTACGCCATGGCGCTCTCCATCATGGCCACGCAGGCTTCCGCCATCACTTTCATCTCGACCACCGGGCAGTCCTACGTCGATGGCATGCGCTTCGTGCAATTCTATTTCGGACTGCCGATCGCCATGATTGTGATCTCGGCGGTGGTGGTCCCTGTCTTCCACCACGCGCGCGTCTACACGGCCTACGAGTATCTGGAGAACCGCTTCGATTCCAAAACCCGCGCACTGGCCAGCATTATCTTCCTCTGCCAACGCGGACTCTCCGCCGGCCTCACCATCTACGCTCCAGCGCTGGTGCTCTCCGTGATTCTCGGTTGGCCCGAGCACTACACCACGATCATGATGGGCGCCACCGTGGTCACGTACACCG
>JBDTPR010000207.1:0-10049 GCA_039932635.1 Candidatus Solibacter sp. | reverse complement strand
GCAGAGGGTGAGCCGCTTCTCGAATCCCGCGATTCACAGCGGCGGCGAACCCCGCGTTGCGACCCATGGCGATCACCCGGGCGCCGCGGGCGCGCGCCATTTCGGGCGCTCCATCGGAACTGCCGTTATCGACAATCAGCAGTTCGGCCACGGGCAGAGTTTGCGCTTCCAGCGTGGTCACCAGGCGCGCCAGCAACTCGCGGCCATTCCACACGGGCACGATGGCACTGATTTTCATCGGTTGATTTTCATCGGTAAGCGGGCCTCACCGGAAGAAGCGCTTCTTGAAGAGCAGTAGCAGATTCTGGAAGCCGTCGCGCCACAAATTCAGCTTGGTTTCGCCCACGCGAGAGCTATACATGATGGAGATCTCGCCGAAGCGTATGCGGCTGTCGCGCAGCGCCTCGATTTTGATCTCCTCGCTGAAACCCATGCCGTCGGATTCGAGCTTCATGTGCTGCAGAATGGAACGGCGGAAGACCCACATGCCCGATTGCGAATCGCGCACCCATTTGAAGAACAGCATCGACATGGCCAGCGAAAGGCCGAGGTTGCCGAGCTCATTGATCGGGCTCATGCCGCGCCGGTCGCGCACCGGAAATCGCGAGGCATTGAGGAAATCGACGCCCAAATGGAGGAATGCCTCGATCAGGTAAGAAATGGCGTCCACCGGATAGCTGTGGTCGCCATCCAGGGTGATGATGAGGTCGCTGGTAGCCTCGGCGAAGCCGCGCTTGTAGCTGCGCCCGTAGCCGCGCACGGTTTCGCGCACCACTTTGGCGCCTAACGCGGCCGCCACTTCGCTGGTGCGGTCGGTGGAATTATTGTCCACCACGATGACCTCGTCCACGAACTCGGGCATGGCGCGCAGTACCTTTTCAATGCCCTGCTCCTCGTTAAGGCACGGGATGATCACCGTGATGCTCAGCGTCTTATACATTGTGTCGTCTTTTCCGCTGTGCCGCGCGTCTGGATATCATGGGTTCTATGAAGCGGCTTGCGCTCCTTTTCTCCTGCTCGGCGGCGCTGGTATGCGCGGCGGATCTTCCCGGCGTGCACACGGTATACGTGCTTAAGATGGCCCACGGGCTGGACCAGCATCTGGCGAGCGCCCTGACCACAGGCCACGTCTTCCAAATCGTGACCGATCCCAAGCTGGCTGACGCCGTGTTCACGGACCAGATCGGTGAGGGGCTGCAGTTGCAATTGGAGGAGATTTCCCCCACTCCGGAAGACCCCAAGGTCGCGGCGGAGAAAGAAAAGAAGAAGAAGGAAGAGCCGCCCCCCACGGACGACGTTAGTTTATTCATGGGCGACACAGTGAATAAGTTGGACAACCCGGCGCTGAAATCCACCTTTGGCCGCAGCAGGGGAACGGTGTTTCTGGTGGACACCAAATCGCGCCAGGTGGTCTGGTCGGTGTACCAGCAGCCGAAGGGTGGGGGTTCGAAGGATATGGATCGCACGGCCACCGATATTGTAAGCCGTCTCAAGAAAGACCTGAAGGGCAAGTAGCTCACCGTTTCTCCTTTACCAGGTCGCGGTAGCTTTCCACCAGGCGGCGCGTGATGGCGCTCATATCCCATTCCGATTCCACCTCGCGGCGGGCGCGTTCGGCCATGGCCGCGGCGCGTTCGGGATCGCGCAAGAGGGCCACCACATGCGCGGCGAACCGCGCGGGGTCGTCGGCGAGCGCGCAGAACTCTCCATCCTTCACCGCCAGCCCTTCCGCACCCACTACGGTGGACACCACCGGAATTCCGGCGGCGAAGGCCTCCAGCAATTTCACGCGCACTCCGGATCCGCTAAGGATCGGGCAGACGAAGATGGCGTAGCGCGCAAGCGCTTCGCGCACATCCTCCACATAGCCGAGCATCTGCATGTGCGCGGCATGGTCGGCGTACGTGTGCTCGGGCGGCGGATCGCTGCCCACTATGACGAGCTTCGCGGTGGGCTCCTGCGCCACCACCAGGGGCAGCACGTTGCGCACGAACCATTCCACCGCCACGCGATTGGGGTCGTGGCGCCAACTGCCCAGGAACAGCATGGTCATGCGCTCTCGCCCGCGGGGGCGGAACTGATAACGCGTGGTGTCGATTCCGGCGCGCAGCCCCGCACGCATACGCGGCGCCAGTTCCGGCCGGAAGCTCAAAAGGTACTCCCGGTTGGCCGGAGTGCACACCTGCACCTGGTCGAACGCCGAAAGCACGCCTAGCTCGTAGCGCAGGGCGCGCAGGTATTCGACTCGCGCCTTGACTTCGCTGGTGATGCCGATCATGTGGCCGAGACCGCGCCCGATGGATTGGAAGTAGACGTCGTGTTCGAAGAGGGCGGTGGCGATGCGGCGGAACTCGCCCGCGTATTGCGCCATTGGCGTGTACTCCAGTTGCAGCACGTCGATCTGGCGGGTGTACATCTGGCGATGGAGCAGCCACTCCAGATCGCCATTGGCGAACTCGCGGACGGCGTGGGGCTCAAGCGAGCCCATGCCCTTGGGCCGGCCGCTGGGGCGCACCAGCCATTCGGCGGAGGCGCAGAAGGTGCGTAGTTCCTCGTTGTCCTTCACCTGCTCCGGCTGGTCCAGCAGTTCCACCACGTGGACGTCGGCGCGCTTCACCATCTCGCGCAGCGTCTGGTACATGAAAACGCCACCGCCGTGCACTGGCGGGCAGATCGGGTAGGGCGAGACGAAGAGCACGCTCAAGCGCTCAGGATCTTTCGCCATGGGTGCAAACCGATCCCGGAAGTAGCCGCCGAGCGGCCGCTTGAAGGCTTCGGTATCGTCGATGGCGGCCAGCGATACGGCGCGGCCCCGCGAACGTAGTGCCTGCGGAAGTTGTTTGAAGGCCCACCAGAGCGACCCCAGATTGGGACGCAGCGCCACATCGCCGAAGAGCACCGCGAGCACGGCCCCGGCCCACGCGAAGAAGAAGTGCGAAATCAGGCGCGGCAGCTCGTGGATATTCTTCCAGCAGAAGAGCACGTAGTTCTTCTTAAGCACCGACTGGATGTAGTCCTGCGAAAACTTCTTGCCGATCGTGCCCTGATGCTCATGAAAGACGATGCTGAGCGGCTGGTACAGCACCTTCCAGCCGCGCTTCCACGCCATGAAACTGATCTCGGTATCTTCCAGGTAGAATGGCGCGAGCAGGTGATCGAAGCCGCCGAGTTCGAGGAACTTGTCGCGGTCGTAAGCGCAACTGCCGCCGCCGCCGTAGAAGCACGGGAAGAGTCCGGTGACCTGCTCGTCGATGCGATGGCGTACGCGCAGATGCCCGTCCTGCCACCAGCCCTGGGTGAGGCCGGTCTCCTGGCGGACCTTGGCGGGGTCGCTGAAGAAAATCTGGCAGGAGACGGCGAATACTTCGGCGTCTTCGAAGCCCGCGAGCAGGGGCGCCAGAAAATCGTGGGCCACGCGCATATCGCTATTCAGCAGCACTACGATATCGTTTTTGGCGGCGCGGAATCCGGCGTTCGACCCGCCGCCGAAGCCCAGATTTTCGGGCAGGGCGAGCACGTTCACCTGCGGGAAGTTGGCCCGCAGGAAATCGGCACTGCCATCGGTAGAGCCGTTGTCCACCACCAGAATTTCGTTGTCCGGATTGCCGGCCAGTGCCGTGCAGAGGTCAGGAATATACTTCGCCAGCAGGTGCTTGCCGTTCCAATTGGGGATCACCACGGTAGCGGCGTGATTCTGCGGCTCGCGCGCGGCGGGCAGCGGCCGGCGCCGTGTGAACAGTTGGACCGCCACCAGGCACACGAAGCTGAATGCCATCAGGAAGGGCGAGAGCAGCAGCAGGGGTAGCGCCCGAATCAGGCGTTTCAAAAAAACCATGTCAGAGGGCGGGCCCGAGGCCTACCTTGCGGCCCAGCTTGATCCATCGCGAGGCGCGCACCATATTGAGCTGCTCTTCCAGTTGGCGCTTCTCCTCTTCCAGCCGCAGCGCCCAGCGGGTACGTTCCTGCAACTCCGCATCGGACTTTGCCAGCGCGGCGACAACCTCGCCATATTGCTTTGCGATCTGCTGGATCTCCGCCGTGAGGCGCGTTTCGGTGTCTTGCGCCCACTTGGTTTTCTCGCGATTCTCCTGTTCCAGTGCCGCGATCTTGGCGTTGTAGCCAGCCACCACCTTGCGCGCATTCTCCTGGTCGCGCGCCAACTCCTCCTGCACTTCGGTAACGCGCGCGCCTGCGGAGGTCAGCGCTGCGTTTAGCTCTTCGGCCCACTTATTGCTGCGCTCCAGTTCCTCTTTCTGCTCGCGGAACATGACCAGTAGTTTCTGGTGTTCGCGGTCGAATTCGGCGAGATCGAGCTGCGCCTTGTCGAGCCATTGGTCTTTGGTGGCCAGTTCCGATTCGAGCTTGCCGATGTGGCGCTCGCGTTCACGCAGCACGTTGGCCGTACGCGGCACATAGAGGAACGTCGGATTGCCGATTTGCGGGCGGTGCGCGCAGACCGCCAGGAAGAAGTGGCTCTCGTCGGGCACCGGATCGGCGGTATCCACGCGGGCCTCCACGGTATGCCCGTGTTCGTGAGGCTGGAAGGTGACGCCCTCGACGTGATTCTCCAGGAACATCGAAACGTGCGGGAAGAACTGTTTCAATTCGGCGGTGAATTCAGCGAAATCGAATTCGTGCACGTGGAACGGATTCGCGCCCTCGCCGCCGCGCGATTCCGTGTAGTACAGGCGATTGGGTGTGGAGACGATGAACTGGCCCGAGGGCGCCAGCACGCGCCGCGCTTCCCGCAGAAACTCGCGCCAGTCTTCCAGATGCTCGATGACTTCGAAGGCCACTACCAGATCGAACGCACCGTCGCTACAGGGCAGGGCAGCGCAGGACGCCTGTTCGAAGCTTAGATTGGCCGCGTCGTAATGAGCGTGGGCGTAGTCTACCGCGTCCTGCGCAATATCGATGGCAGTGACGCGTTCCGCCACTTCGGCCATCGCCGCGGAACCGTAACCCGCGCCGCAACCGGCATCGAGCACGCGCTTGCCGCGCGCCAGGCGCACCGCGAAATGATAGCGCGCCATGTGTTCATTGAGCAGGTCGACATCGACCTCGCCGGGGATCAGGCGTTCGCCGGTGAACTCAGCCAATTTGATTCTCCAGTTGACGCTCAGTGCGTATGCGGGCGTTGACCTCCACGCGGCAGGGAAGGTGGATGTATCCGTAGATCTGCGCTTCCGAACGGCCCATCTGCAGGGTGATGGCGTTGTCGATCCAGTCGCACATCTGGTAGCCCATCAGGGTGCCGTCGGCGATGGCGGGGGAGAAGGAAAAGGATGCCGGATAGAGTTCGGGCAGATCGACGTAGAAATCCACCGTGGTGACGTCGCCCGCCTGCAACGCCGCGAGTTCGTACCCCTCGCGCGCCGTATTGGTGCCCGCAAAATCCATGCCCAGTTGATTGCGCAGCATGAAGCCGACAATCGGCAGCGCGACATCTCCCGAGGCGCGCACGCTGATGCGCACCACGATGCGGGTGCTGGGTTCGAGCAGCGCGAGGTTGCGGCCCTGCTCGTCGAGCACGGCGATGCCGATAATCTGCGCGCGGCCGTCGCCGAAGCGGTGATCGATATTGGGGATGGTCTCGACGATCTCCGGCGCCATCATAGGTCCGGTAGTGCGCGCTTGCGGCGTAGCGGAGGATTTCGCCAGCAGGTAACTCGAGTCCTTCTCGGTCATGGCGGCGAGGTACTTGGACACCACGCGATCGGGCTCGCCGAGATCGATGGTACGTCCGTGGTCCAGCCATAGGACGCGGTCGCCGATGGCCTTCACGTCGCTGACGGCATGCGAGACGAAGAGGATGGTGATGCCACGCTGGCGAAGTTCGTGGACCTTGCGCATGCAGCGTTGGCGGAAGTAGATATCGCCCACCGCGAGCGCCTCGTCCACCAGCAGGATCTCGGGATCCACATTGATGGCGACGGCGAAGGCCAGGCGCACCACCATGCCGCTCGAATAAGTCTTCACCGGCTGATCGATGAAGGCGCCGATCTCGGCAAAGGCGGTGATGTCCTTGTAGCGCTGGTCGATCTGGCGGGTGGTGAGGCCCAGGATGGACCCGTTTAGATAGACGTTGTCGCGTCCGCTGAATTCCGGGTTGAAGCCCGCGCCCAACTCCAGCAGCGCGGAGACGCGGCCATTTACCTTAACGCTGCCGGCGGTGGGATGAAGAATTCCGGCCACCATCTGCAGTAATGTGCTCTTGCCGGAACCATTCTCGCCGACAACGCAGAAGGTCTCGCCCCGCTTCACCTCGAAACTGACATCGTGGAGCGCCCAGAAATCCTGGTGGCGCTTCAGACGGTTGAGGGACAACAGTTCTTTGAGGCGGTCGCCCGGCGCGTCGTAGATCGCGTAGCTTTTCGAAACACCCTGGAATTCAACGGCGTTCACGGTTGGGAAATCGAAAGACTAGTGTAACGCGACAGCGGGGGGGTACAAATGAAAGGGCGGCCGCCGACCCCTTTGGACGACTGGCCACGAATCTGATGGACTGCGGCACAATGACCGCGGCGCAACTGCAAGCCCTTAAGGCTCAGGCGCGTCAGGATTCGTAGCGGGTCCGATGAGGAAGCCGGGAGCCGCCCATCTGGTGAACTGGTTCTATACACTTCCTCCTTATGTATATGATTCCTCCCGATCGGAGGCCGGAGCCCCATACCCCAATTTTCTGGGATAAAAGGGTCTGCAACCACACTATGCGCCCACCTGACATTCAAGTCAATACGCATTTTTCGTGCCGCACGCCGGTTTGGTTTATACTTCCGGTGAATGAGTCTGATCGCCCGGGCACGACATGGGGCGGGGCTGTTGCTGCTGTTCCCAGCAGCCTGTACGCCGCCCTCCGCCGCGCGATACTCACGACGCGGACATCCGCAGTATTGCGGAAGCCGAGGTCTTGTGGGTTCGCCACTGGAAGCTCCGCGATGCCGAGAGAATTATTTCGCACTACTCCGAGGACGCCACAATGAGCCTCCCGAATGCACCCCCTGCCGTCGGCAGGGAAGCCATCAAGGAAGCCGTCAAGGAAATCGTGCGCGACGGTGATCTGGCCTTCACCTTCGAGGCACAGCGGGTGGAAGTAGCCAAGAGCGGCGACTACGGCTATGCCGAAGGCGCCTACACTCTCACCATGATCGACGCTGTCAGCAAGAAGGCGGCGGCCGATCATGGCACTTTCCTGCCCGTCTACCGCAAGCAACTGAACGGCGGGTGGCGCGTCCTGCAGGATATGCGCTCCAGCCGGCTTCCCAACGTACCGGTGATCGAGGATTAAATCACGCGGCTCGAAAAGGGCGCATGACGTCAGACGATGTGCAGATCCTTCGGCGTGGGAGTCAGGATCTCGCAGCCCGTCTTCGTGACCACTACGGTGTCCTCAATGCGCACGCCGCCAAAGCCCTCGATGTAGGCGCCGGGCTCTATCGTGATGGCCATGCCGGTCTTCAGGCGGTGCTTGTCGCGCTTGCCGAGGCGCGGCGGCTCGTGAATCTCGAGACCAAGTCCGTGGCCGGTGGAGTGGATGAAGCAGTGATCCAGTCCGTACCCGGCGAGCACCCGCCGCGCCGCGTTGTCCACGCTGACCGTGGTGGCGTTGGGGCGGACGGCGTCGATGGCAGCCAGTTGAGCTTCATGTACCGCGCGGTACATGCGTTTGGTCTTGGCGTTGGGGGTTCCGACGCAAAGCATGCGCGTCATATCGCTGGCGTAGCCTTCCTGGAACGCTCCCATGTCCACCACTACCAGGTCCCCGGCGGCGAGCCGCGCCGCGGTGGGCTGCGCATGCGGTAACGCGGAGCGTACGCCGGCGGCCACGATGGTTTCAAATGCCGGCTTCTCGGCGCCCAGGCGGCGCATACGGTATTCGAGTTCCGCCGCCAGATCGCTCTCGCGAATGCCAGGCTTGACGCGCGAGACCGTCTGCTCGAAGGCGCGCGAATTGGTTTCCACGCTGCGGCGGATCAGCGCCAGTTCGTCCGCCGACTTGATCATGCGCAACTCTTCGATCCAGCCGCTGACCGGCATCAGCGAAGCATTCAAGGGCAGCCGCGACTTGATCGATTCGAACACGTCGCAAGTCATGCGGGCGGGCTCGAAGCCGATCTTCCGCGCACTGGCTTTCCCGATCGCGGTCAGCACCTCAATCACTACGGGTCCCTTCGCGATGCGCACCTTGCAGGTGGTCTCCTGTCCCGCCTGTATGGTGTAGCGCGGGTCGGTAAAGAGGGTGCTGCGTTCCGCTGTGATCAGCAGCATGCCATTGCTGCCGGTGAAGCCTGAAAGATAGCGAACGTTGGGGCTGAAGGCAACCAGAAGGCAATCGAGCTTGCGCTCGTGCAGCGCTTCGGCCACCGTGCGCCGGCGCTGTTCGTAGGCGTTATTTTCCACTCTGTAATTCCTTGGCGAGAATCTGGGCGCGTTCGGCGAGGGCGTCGGCCTGGCGCATATCGTTATACCCTTCGGCCTGTTCGGAGAGCGCCAAAAAACTGCGTATACTCGCAGCCACGCCCTGCTGGGTGGGCGTCAACCGTCGCTTCCCCACGCGATCGAGAATCTGCGCGGCCTCGCCACGGCTTGCGTGCGCGCGTTCCTGAAGGCGCTTGAAGTCTGCCGGGGGAACGATCTCCTGCACCGGCTCGCGAGGCTCCGCCGTCGCCGGAGGAGTGGTGGCCGCAGGCGGAGGCGTCACCGCTGGCGTGGAGACTGCCGCCGGGCGATTGCGCTGGCGCTGCGGAGGACCGGCGGCCGGAGCCGCGGGCTCGGGCGGCGGCGCTGGCTGGGTGACCAGCGCCGCCTCGTCCAGCGGCTGTTCCTTGGGCAGTACCACATTCGTCTGCGGCACGGAAAGCGGCGAAGGTGGTGGAGCCGGGGTGGGAGCAGGCGCGGCCACAGGCTTCGGAGTCACGGGTGTCACGACTTTCGGCTTGGGACGCAGATCGCAGCCAGCCAGCAGAATTGCGAGAAAGGCGGTGAGCAGTACCTGGATTTTCATGGTCACACCGCTATGGGCAGTCGAATCAGAAAAGTGGTTCCCTTTCCCGGTTCGCTCGTGAAATCGATTGTACCATCGTGAAGTTGCACGATCCGGAACGACATGGCCAATCCTATTCCCGACCCCTGCTCCTTGGTAGTGAAATAAAGCCGAAAAACCTTATCGCGCAACTCGGTAGGAATCCCCGGTCCGCTGTCTGAGATACGCAGTTCCGCCATATCGCGCGTGGTACCCGCTTCGAACCGCAACTCCCCGCCCTGCGGCATGGCTTGCATGGCGTTCACCATCACATTGAGCACGGCCTGTTTGAGCAGGTCGCGATCCACCCGCACGTCCACGCCGTTCGTCTCCACCTTCACCGATACGCGGATGTTGCCGGCGGCGGTCTGCGGACGCGCCAGATCGACAATCTCGCGCACCAGTTCCTGCATCGGTACGGTTTGCAACTGTAGTTCCACGGGACGCGTGAAATCCAGGAAGGTGCGCACCACGCGATCCAGACGCAGAATCTCGCGGGCGATGATTTCCATCTGTTCCCCGACGGCGGTATCGCCGCGCGCGAGCTTGGCGCGCGCCACTTCCACGTGCAGCAGTATGGCGTTCAGCGGATTCTTCACCTCGTGGGCGACACCGCTCGAAATGCGGCTGATGGCGGTCAGCCGGTCAGCCGTCTGCAACTCGCGATCGATCTTGCGCTTGGCCTCGGGGTCGCGCAAGCGCACCAGAATGCCGCTGCCCTTTCCGCTGCCACCGGGCGAAGTCTCCAGGATGTCGACCGAGAGCAGAACCACGGCGGGGCCCGCTGTGGCTTGTCCCTGCGTCGAAGTAGGCACGCGCCGGTTGCGCACCGCAATGCTGGCTTCGGCGGCCTGCGCCACCATCAGCCCGATCAGGCTGCCGGGAGGAAACACGTCCGACAACTGTTGGCCCGGCAGCCCGCCGCGGTCGCGGCCGAGAAACTTCCCGACCGAGCCGGAGGCGAACACCAGGCGGGAATCGCGATTGAAAATGAGCACCGCGTCTTCCAGGTCCTGCAGCAGGTGAT
>JBDTPR010000206.1:0-10082 GCA_039932635.1 Candidatus Solibacter sp. | reverse complement strand
GAACCCAAGCACAAGAGATCAGATCGAAGGCGCAGTTCACGAAGTCAAGGGTAAAGCTAAGGAGACCGCCGGCCAGGTACTGAACAACCCCGACCTGGAAGCGGAAGGCAAAGCCGAGAACCTGGTCGGCAAGCTCCAATCGAAAATCGGCCAAATCGAAAAAGTGTTCGACAAATAGGGTCAACTATGCTGCTTATTATTCTTCTGATATTGCTTCTCGGCGGCGGTGGTGGTTACTACGGCCATAGCCGCTGGGGATACGGCGGCGGAGCGGGCGTGGGTCTCGGCACGATTCTGGTGGTCCTACTCATCGCCTACATGGTTGGGATTATCCACTAACTTTGCCGGGGAAATCGTCAGTCGTCCGCTGGCAGTGCGAAATAGAAGGTTGACCCGGCCCCGGGTGTCGATTCCAGCCATATACGTCCGCCAAGGGCTTCGATAGCCTTCCGGCAATAGGCGAGGCCAAGACCGTTCCCGGGGTATTCCCTGCCATGCAGTCGCTTGAATGCGATGAAGATGCGGCCATGAAACTGGGCTTCTATACCTGGCCCATTGTCTTTCACCGAGAAGACGACATCGGAATCCACTTGTCTCGATGAAATGTGCACGCGGGGCGCCGTCGTGTCGCAGTATTCGATGGCATTTCGAATCAAATGGTACAGGACCTTCGTCAAAGTCTCGAAGTCGCTCCAGACCACCGGCAATGGGTCATGGGTCACGATGGCGGTGCGCTCCACGATCTGCTGGTCGGCGCACAGAAGGGCCTGGTTCAGGACGGCTTCCATGTCCGTCGTACCCAGTCGCGGTTCACCGGTCCCCGCGGCGGCATAGGCCACCATGTCTGTGAGCAGCGATTGCGTTTTGGCCGCGCCCTGCCCGATACGTTCGAGCAATTCGCCGGCGTCGGCATCCAGGCGCCCGGCATGCGTCTCAGCCATCAGTTGACTGAATGAGGCCACATCGCGAAGCGGTTCCCTCAAATTGTGCGCCGCCACCGAGACGAACTCTTCAAAGTCCGCTTCTAGAGCCTTGCGCACTCGTACGGTCTCGTCGCGGTCGCTCATATCATTCCACACGCCGCGCCACTAATTCCGAACGGCGATTGGGAAGAGTGAATTTGAAAGTGGAGCCTTGCCCGGGCTCCGATTCCACCCAGATCCGGCCGCCCTTGCGCTCCACAATCTTCTTGCACAAAGCCAGGCCGATACCGGTCCCCGGAATTTCCTTGCCGTGCAGGCGCTTGAACATGCCGAAGACGCGTCCGGCAAATTGCGGTTCGATGCCGATCCCGTTGTCCACTACGGCAAACAGCCAGCCCTCCGGGTCTTTCTCTGCCGAGATGTGAATTCGAGGCGCGTTCTCGCCCGTGTACTTGATCGCATTCGAAATCAGGTTTTGGAAAAGCTGCGTCAGCATGACCTCTTCGGCCATCAACGTGGGCAAGGGACTCGAGGTTACGGTGGCGCCGCTCTCCGCGATCGCATCATGGAGGTTCAATAAGACTTCGGCGAGAACCCTGCCGCAATCGATCATCGCGTAGCTGTCCTGGCGCCGCTCGGTAGCCTCCCAATAAGCCAGCAGGGCTTTTAGTAGAGCCTCGATCCGCAACGCGCCGGCAACGGAATAGGCAATGAACTGGTCCGCTTCCGCGCCCATCTTACCGGCGTACTCCTGCCCCAGGAGTTCGGTGAAATTCACCACCATCCGCAGCGGTTCCTGCAAGTCGTGGGTCAGCGCGTACGCGAAATGCTGTAATTCGTCATTGGTCGTCCGTAAGGCATCTTCCGCCTGCTTGCGGACAGTTGTATCCTCAATCGCCAGAAGAATCGTGCGCGCCTGGGCATTAGGATTGAAGATCTCACTGGCATTGAGCAGCATCACTTTGCGTCCCACGTGTTCGAACTCGTGCGTGACCTCGAAATCGCGGAAAGTGGAGCGCGCAGGCAGAATGTTTTCCAGCAATTCGCGCAGTTTCGGGATATTCCATTGGCCATTGCCCAAGTCGTAGATCAGGCGATCCTCAGTCTCGTTAGGCACGGCGTGGAACGTTTCATAGAAAGCCTTATTGGCTTTCATCACTTGTAGGTTCTGATTCAGAATCACGAGAGGTTCGCGCACCGTTTCCACGATGGCTTCGGCGAAATCCAGGCCGCGCTTGGCGGCATCGATGTCGATCAACATCAGTACGGCGCCGTCGGTTTTGCCGTCGAGTCCAACGTAGGGCAGGATGCGTAACGAATACCAGCGCCCGTGCGCGTTGCGAATATCGCGCGGCTTCCGGTTGCCGCTCTCCATGGCATCTAAAAGCAGGCGCCGCAGGTCGGGGAGTTCCATTTGCGGCTGCAAATCGGTGATCGACCTGCCGACATCGGAGGCGAGCAGGTTCAACATCGGTTCAATCGCGCGCGTAAAGCGCCGGATGCGCAGATCCCGTCCGACCATCACCAGGGGGATACTGATGCTTTCCAGGAGATTGTCCAGATCCCGGTTGACCTTGCTGAATTCCACGTTGCTGACCCTCAGCTCCTGGTTCAACGTGTTCAATTCTTCGTTAGCCGATTGCAACTCCTCTTGTGCGGTCTCCAATTCCTCATTAGCCGCCTGCACCTCTTCGGTGGCCGCACTGAGTTGCTCCACGGTCACGACATTTTCTTCGACGATCGACTGGAGATACTCTTTCGTGGCCACCAACTCGCGCCGGAGCCGGGTGCTCGCCCCCTTATCGGCGATCGCGGTCGTGCGCGACGCCTTCGGCTTCCGGATAGAATTGGTGTCTTCGAACAGGACGAGGAAATGGCCCCCCTTGGTAGTAGCGGGCCCATCGCAAGGGACGACCTTGATGGTAACGTCCCGTAACCGGCCCCCGTCCTCGATCCGGAAGCCGCTCTCCGAGGTTGCTGCAAGAGTTTTCTTAGCGTTCCGCAGCGCTTTGCCAATTCCTGCAATTAAGCCTTCGCCCGCCAGTTTCAAAAGGTTATTGGTGGGTTCACCCGCCGAAATCTCGAGGTAGGGGGCGGTGCGACCCCGCACTTGCACGATACCCAGATGCGCATCCACGATGACGCCGGGCGGGGCATATTCGGCAAGCATCAGCCGGTCGGCTTCCCTCTGGACTTCCTGCCCGGTTCGCTGCGCGGTGACTTTCTCACGGATCGCCGAGCGGTCCTCTGTGCGCTGGCCGTCCCTCGCGGGCAGCGGCGGCGCACTCGCAGTGGGCTGCAGGGAATAGATATTGTGATTCTTATCCAACTGCTGAAACAGGCCGGAATTCGCGCGCACACGTTCCGATGGACCGAGGATCAGGAAGCCGTTCGGTTTGAGTGCGTAATGCAGAATCGACCAGACTTTGCGCTGTAATACGTCGCCCAGGTAGATCAGCAGATTGCAGCAACTGATGAGGTCCAGTTTGGAGAAGGGCGTATCCTGCGCTACATTGTGCCTGGCGAAAACGCACACGTCACGGATGCTCGAGGCGACCTGGTAGCTGCGCTCCCCCCGGGTGAAGAACCGTGCCAGCCGCTGTGGAGAGACGTGGGACAGGGCGCCGCTCGTGTATGTGCCGGCGCGAGCCCTTTCGATAGCCGCCTGACTGATGTCGGTGGCGAAGATCTCCAGTGGAAAGTTCGCCCCTGTCTCATCCAGGAACTCCCTAAGGCAGATGGCGATCGAATAAGCTTCTTCTCCCGAAGCGCAACCGGGTACCCAGATCCGGATCGGATCCGCCGGCGCACGATTCTTCACCAGCGCCGGGAATACCGTCCGTTTCAATTCTTCGAAGATCCCCGGTTCCCGAAAGAATGCGGTCACGGTGATGAAACAGTTCTCGCACAGTTCCGTGGCCTCCTCCCGATTCTGTTCGAGATCCCGGCAATACTCTTCCAGGCTGTCAAACCCGCGCAAGTTCATGCGGCGTTTAATGCGCCGCGTCAGGGTGCCGTGCTTGTAGTGGGTGAAGTCCACTCCCGTGGCGTTCCGTACCAGTCGGAGGATTTTGGCCAGGTCGGCATTCCCGGACAACTCCATCGCGTCGTCAAACTCGATCGGCGCCTGCGCGGCCCGCGCAATGGCTACCAGTTGGCGGGCGATGCCGGCCGGGGGCAGCACAAAATCCGCCACGCCGGTGGCCAGGGCGCTGAGCGGCATGCTGTCGAATTTGGCGGTTGCGGCATCTTGAATGAACGTGACCCCACCCGCTGCCTTGATTGCCTGAAGGCCCAGTGTCCCGTCGGTTGCGGTACCGGAGAGAACCACGCCGAGACTCTTTTTGCCGCGCTCCGACGCCAGGCTGGTCAGAAAAGCGTCAATCGGCATGTTGCGGCCGGTGGCCGGCCGCCTCGGGGTCAGAAGGAAACCATCGGAAAGGGCAAGATTGAATCGAGCAGGAATCACGTAGACATGGTTAGCTTCCGCGCGAGTGCCGTCTCGCACCTCGGCGACGGGCATTCTGGATTCCTTAGCCAGCAGTTCCGTCAGATGGCTTTCGTGTGTCCGGTCGAGGTGCTGAATCAGCACGAAAGCCATGCCGGTATCGTCGGGCAGATGCCGAAGCAAGTCCGTGAATGCCTCCAGTCCGCCCGCCGAGGCTCCAACGCCAACAATCACGGGATGCGGATCGACGACGAGCTCTCCCGGCGCGGGTTGCGTCACACTCACCGCGCCCACGGACTCCCCTTGTGCAGGCTTCTTACGGACGGTCTTCTTTACCAAACACCACCATGACCTTTCGGGGGCTGGAACGCCTACCCAGTTGCATCAGCCGCTTTCAAGCAACTCGGTGCTGCCAGCAGATCTTTGATTATCTTGCCGATTTCCATGAATTGCTCCAACCCGGCGGGTTTGGTAATGAATCGGGACACTCCGAGCTTCTTAAGCATTGCTTCGTCCTGGCGGGAGCGGGACGAACTCCATACGCACACTGGAACGTCGGCGAGGTAAGGGGCTTTGCGGATCTCGCGCAAGATATCCTCGCCGGTATATTTGGACAGGTTCAAGTCCAGCAGGATAAGGTTGGGAATAGCCGTTTGCGCGTAGGTGTCCTGCCTGCGGACGAACGCGAGTGCGGCGCTTCCGTCGGACAGATGCACCAGTTCAAACAGCAGATTGTGTTTCTTCAGCGCCCGTTTGAGCAGGAAGACATCCGAGCTATTGTCTTCAATAACCAGAATCCGGGCCGCGAGATCCGCCGGTGCATCCTTCAAGCTCACTCCCCGTTTGACAACCATGGCTGGCCGCACTTTCATCATTTCACACTCACTCCTGCAAGGGTTAAGGGAAAGATCTGGCGCGCCCTGACAACGAACCGCCGGGGTGCGTCTCCGACAAAGTAGAAGGGGTAACACGTAACCATCGTCAGCACGTTTTCTGTAGTAGGAGCCAGCGACGCGGCATTGTCCGGTGCGACGATGGTGAGCGAGTCGACTACGTAGCGGAAGTCGCCGCTCAACGTGGAAAACTGAATCTGATCTCCGGTCTTCAAATTTCTCAAGGCTCGAAAAAAAGTGTCGCGGTGACCGGCCACGGCGATGTTCCCCGCCTGTCCGGGAAGCGCTGTCGCGGGAATGTGACCGATGGCGAGTTTCAAAGTTCTCGCGCCGACGCCTTCCCGCACCATGGCGGATATCCGCAGCCTGGGTACCGAGAGCCGTCCGATTACCGCACTTGGAGCCGGACGCTGCAGCGGCATCACGGCAGCCGGGCTGCCGGCGGCGCTAACCGCCAACATGCGGTCGAACTCCCGGCTCTCGGATGTTTGGTACAGGGACCGGCCGATATAGTCGTAGCCATAGAGTGCAAGGCAAACTATCGCGACGCTCAGCAGGAGGCCCCGGGCCACGGTTCGCGGCGCCACCCGGGCGATGACGATGTGGAGTCTCATAGACCCGCCTGGGGCTTCGGAGGCAGCATATAGCTCGTCCGAGTGTGCACAGTCAGCTTGTGCCCGCCGGACGCCGCGGCGGTCACGGTAATCTTGCGCAGCGAGCCCCGTTCGCTGGAATGCACCGGAACGTAGCCGATGGTATATCGCGCGCGAATGTCGTTCGCAATTTGGACGGAAATGCCGGCGACTTCGGAAAGCAGTTTGGGGAAATAGGCTTCGCCCCCGCTAACCAGCGCGATGCGGCGGAGCAGCGCCGGATTCCGATCCGGATTGTCCGCGTCGATGATACCGATTGTGTAGATTGTCGCGCGCGACTCGAGGACCTTGCGCATCACATCGTCGGCGACATGCACGCTGCCGTTGTCGCCGCCGTCGCTCACCAGCACTAGCGTCCTTCGGTCGCGCTTACCCAGTTCCAGGTGCTTCAGGGCAAACACGATCGCATCGTTGAGTGCGGTGCGGCCTTCCGGAATTCCGCGCCACAGGGCGGAGCGCAGAATGTTGAGGTCGCCCGTGAACGGAATTCCATCGGGAAGACCGAGGCGGACGCGATCGCTGAAATACACGATGAAGATCTCATCGTTCCGGTTGCTGGCGCCAATCATAGCCATCGCCGAAGTCACCACCTCCGGATACTTGGGCCGCATACTGCCGCTGGTATCGATGACCAGTCCGGCGGTGACCGGGACATCCTCGCTCGCGAAGTGCGAAATGGTCTGGGGCTTGCCATCCTCGTATACCGTGAAGTTGCTTTTGTCGAGGCCGGAGACCGGTTCGCCGGCAGCCGACTTGACGCTCACATCCAGCAGCACGAGTTCGGCGGTAGTCCGGAGCGTGTAAGGTTGACTGGGGACGGCGGAATCCTGCCCGCCAATCGTCTGCACGGCAACTGCGAGTCCGAGGATAAAAAGAATTCTTGTCACTGTCAGTTCCCTGCGCGCCGTGGTCCAGTCGACCTGACCACGGCGGATGGTGGGTTTAGGTTATACCTTGCTGTGTCGACGGCGGCTGGAAGCAAAGCCGAGGAGAGCATAAAGCGACAACGAGACGAGTCCGGCCAAGCCAATCAGGGGCATGATACTCGCGGTATGCGGCATCGGCTCCGGCGCGGCGGTTTCCACGGCTGTGCTGGCAGCCGGCGATACACGGTTAGTAACTGCGGGAGCGCGCACGGGCTGGGCAGCCACGATCTGCGTGGTCTCGCCGGCTGCCGATACGGCCACGAGCGGCACAGTCTTTAATTCGTCGGCTTGCTTGGTCTCGACCGTGATCGCGGGGACCGGGGTCTTCACAAAGGCGGCAATGGCCACGGCCTTCTGCTTCGGATAGGCAAACTCCTGCCCGAAATTGTCGCCGGGGTAAAACCAGGCGCGCAGTGCCTTGGGCTGGCCCGCGGGAACTTCCCAGTACTGGAACACCGTCTTGTCGGTGACTTGCAGCCGATAATTCGGAATCGCCAGAATCGTCGTCATCACGCGGGTCTGATCTTTGTCGAAGATGCGCACAATGTGGCGGTCGGAGAGCGAGTCCACCAGCACCATGACGTAGTCTCCCGGCGGCAGGACGATGGTGTGGTCGGCGGTGCAACAATCCGGCACCTCGAGGGGTTCCGTGATGGTGAGGAGCGTTTTCTTGTTCCAGTTTTGGGCCTGGAGACCGGGAAGCATGGCGAGGCCGACACAACCGGCTACTGCGGCAAATGCAAGGTTCTGAAGCGTTTTCATTTCGGATGTATTCCTTTTCGATTTCGTCTTATGTAAGGCAGATTGAGCACCAAAGCGGAACAAGCCTCGAAAAACCACTTTGTGGCGGAATCTAACGGGCGGTTCGGCAGATCCTGCTGCAGATGACGCAGAATCTGCTGTTGGGTCAGGATGGAGGTGCTGGGCGCAGGGTGGCAACCCGCCCCTGCTGCTAGTTAATATCTTTGCGGGAGTCGAATTCCTGACCACCTGGTTGGGAGCGGTCTGGAGAGCGCACTACTGCGATGATCATTTCGATCAGTTTCGTTGCGACAAAGGGCTTCTGAATGTAGGCCCATCCGTAATTGAGCACCAGCAGATTTCCGTTGTCGCCACCGGACATCAACATCACGTGCATCTGCGGTCTCGCCTTCTTGAGTCGCAGACCCAGGTCGGGTCCTGACATCCCGGGCATGTCCACGTCGGAAAGCAGCAGGTCAATCTTCCCTGCTGTTGCCCCCGCCAATTCAATGGCGTTCGCTGCGCTAGCTGCGGACAGTACCTGGAAGTCCGCGTTTCTGAGGACCGCGGTTACGGTTTGGAGAACAGAGGCGTTGTCATCGACAACCAGAATTGTTTCGAGCTTTGCAGTGAGAGAATTTGGCAAGTTATACTTCCCGTCATAGCGTGGACGAGCATTTATGTGGCCGCCCACAAAGACTTGCCAGAAGAAGCGTGCCGGAGAGGAGCGGCGATCTCCGGACGTTGCCGGTCATTTGCCGGCCGCGGCCGCCTTGATGCCCGGAGCTGAAAGATCCCGGTCCACAGCCTCGAGGTGATTCAGTTCCACCTGCAGCCTCTCCCAGTCCCCCGCGTTGGTTTTGGTTGCGATCGGAACACTGAGGTCGCCGTAGAAGGCGAGGATATCGCCCCTCAGGTCCGCGGGCATCTCCGCGTAATGGCCGTGTAACTTGTGAACCAGTTTCGCGTACGCGGCGTCCGTCAACGTGTACTTGCCCGCGGTCGTAACTTCGCCAACATCGAAGTTGTCATTCGGCAGTCGCAGGTGTCCGGCCTTCGCCTCGGCAAGCAACTCGCGATAGCGGTCGATCGAAGCATTGAATCCGATCATGTACAGTTTCTCGGTTTCCGGCGTCAGTTGCTCGAAGGCCAGCGCCTTGAACGGCCCGATCCTGGGCACGATGCGGAAGAACGTCGCCAGCATTCTCGACCAGATGCTTGGCTTCTGATAGGTGGCGCCCCAGTCCTTTTCGTAGCTGGAGCGAGTCAGGTTATACAGGAATTTCTTGCGGGTGATACCTGGGATTTCGCGCTTCAGCTCCTGGCGCTTGATTTGCCAGGCCACTTTCGTGATGGCTGGAAGAAAGGTCCCGACCGCACGGCGGTACGATCCGATCGCCAGATCGATATTCAGGAATATCTGCTCGATCCGCATCCCATAGGTATCCTCAAAGGCGCGCTGGAGGACGGGCTTGGCCACCTGAAAACCGATAAAGCCCTTGTAGGCGTCCGACGCGTAGCGGCTCTTTGCAGCTTGAAAGACGTCGAAGCCAAACTCGGTCTTGCCGTGCGAGAAAGGATCGTCCGCGTAGGTAATTAAGCTGCCGAACTTCAGCCTCAGCGCCGGGTAGAGTAGCGGCACAGAGACGTTAGTGGCCATTCGGTGGCCGTAATTGTCGGTGGCTAAATGGGCCAGCGCGCCGAGCGCGAAGGCATATTCGTCGAGATTCTGCGACTCGCGAATCATATTGAGAACGAAATCTCCGCTGCGAACATAGTGGGTCAGATCGCTGAAGAACGCACTGCCGAAAGGATAGTAGCCGAGGTCCTGAATGATGCTGCCGCCATATGCATAGGCATGCGCCTGCGTCAGTTCGGCCGTGGTGGCGGCGGGGAATCGTTTCAGCAGGAGCGGCTTGATCCCGCTATCCCAGGTGGAGTCGATAATCGCTTCGTGCGTAAGTACCGAGTAGGGGAATGCGGATTGGACGGAGCATAGGGCCAACAGCCCAACTGCCCCGGCAGTCGCCAGCATCCGCAATCGTTGCGGTGCGTAATGTGCGGTCATAGTCTGATTTCAATTTCGGCGGAACAGCTTTCTTTTGACATCCGGCCAGGACTTTATTTGCAACCGATGGCAGCATACTTGTTCCTCGTGCCCTGTTAATCTGGCGCGGCACCTACACCACGGCACGTGGAACGCCGTTTTGCTTTGCATGTCGTCGGACAACTGGTGTTCGACGTGCACTACGGCCAGTGACGAAATGGAGAAATGACTATGAGAGTAGTTCGATGTATCGGTACCACGGCGCTCGTTCTGCTCTTCGGCATGACCGTGCCAGCGTATACGCAGCAGGACCACCAGAAGGAAGAGCGCGGCAAGCCTGAGAAGCAGCCAGGCAGACAAGAACAACCAAGGGGCGAGCGTGGCCCGGGGCAACGCGCGCAGCAGCAACCACAGCAAGAGCGGGCTGGCCAGCCGCAGCGGCCCCAGCAGC
>JBDTPR010000205.1:0-10098 GCA_039932635.1 Candidatus Solibacter sp. | reverse complement strand
AACTCAAGAGCGATCCCATGGGTGTCGATTTCCGGCCCTACCTCTCGCAGATTCTCGCCACCATTCGGCGCAACTGGTACGCGGTGATGCCGGAGAGCGTGAGTCTCGGCCGCCGCGGCAGGGTGGGCCTGCTCTTCGCCATCGTGAAGACCGGCAATGTCAGCAAGGTGACGTTCGCCTTCCAGTCCGGCGCCGATGCCCTGGATAAGGCGGCTGTGGCTGCCATCAGCGCTTCCAACCCCTTCCCGCCGCTGCCCGCGGAGTTCAAGGGCGAACGCGTGGTCCTGCAGTTGAATTTCGCCTACAACGTCCAGAAGTAGTCCTGGTATTTTTGGGCACGACTGCGGGGCATAGGGCAAATCGCCTCCGAGAATGAAACGGTCGCCTCGATCTCCGCAATGGGCGCAGACATGGCGCCCTTCCATAGCCATTCCGTGATACCTCCGCCCGTGCGGATGGGATCAAAATGCTCGCGGGCGCCGCCTGGAGCAGGCCCGCGCCTTCAATCAGGTTGGACTTCCCGGACCCGTTGGGGCCAACCAGGACATTCGGCGACTTAAGCTCGAATTCAGGCGTGTCGCGCCTCCCGCGTCCCCGGGGAGGCCGCCGGCGCCGCGCAAGAAACCGAGGCGCGTACCGTCCTTACCCGCGACTGGCTCCAACTCGAAATCGAACGGCTCAACGCCCAGTTGCCGGAGAAGCGCAGGGAATTGAAAGCCCTCAACGGCCGGGCGTGCCAAAATAAAGGCTCATGACAACCCGCTTCATCTGGGCGATGTCCACCTATGCGGTGCTCGCCCTGATGGCCACCTTCACGCTCGACGGAAACCTGCGCTTGGCCGTCTACATCCTGCTCGCCGGACTCGCGGTGAAGACTTTGATCGCTTTCAGGGCTGGCTGGTAGTCCCCGTTCCACACTGAAACGCCCCTCTGTTCCGCTCTGAACCATGTTCCATCCTGGAACGTGCATTCCCCTCCCTCGATAACTGAAAACAAGGTCTTTATAACCTAATTTCACGTGGCACTAAAGCTGCAACCTTAGTTCGCGTCGGGCAAAACCGGCAATCCCTAAAAAAGAAACCGGAAAAAGAGGAGCATCCCCATGCGCGCTACCAGTGTGTCCGCACGTCGCCGAAGCCGCCAGAGCAAGGAACAGCGGGACCAGATCGTGCTCGACCATCTCCCGTTGGTGAAGGCGATTGCTATTCGCGTCCACGAGAGTCTTCCGGTTCACGTCGATCTCGACGACCTGATTCACGCCGGCGTGATGGGGCTGTTCGATGCCGTCACCAAGTACGACTCCACCAAGAAGGTGCAGTTCCACAGCTACGCCAAGCACCGCATCAAGGGCGCAATTCTGGACAGCCTGCGGCAATTGGATTGGGCCTCGCGCGACCTTCGCCGCCGGCAGAAGCAGGTGGAATCCACCACTCGCGATCTCGCTTCTTCGTTGGGCCGCACACCCAGCAGCACCGAGGTGGCATCGAAGATGGGCGTCGGCATCGACCGGTGGCACCACATGCAAATGGAAATGCGCACGGTAGGGCTAGTGTCCGCCACTCCGCTGCCCGATCAGGAACGCGAACGGACTCTGGAATTCCCCGCCACTCCGGAATTTCAGCCCGATCTTATGTGTGAGCGCCGTCAACTCCAGAGCACGCTTGCGCGCGCCATTCATACGCTGCCGGAGCGGTATCAGAAGGTCGTCTTCCTGTACTACACCAACGACCTCACGATGAAGGAAATCGGCGACGTGCTGGGGGTGAATGAGAGCCGCATCTCCCAGATTCATAAGATCGCGCTGCAGAAGATGGCAGGCGTGCTGAGCTCTGAAGGGATCCGGTCGGTTAATGCTCTATAATTTGCCGGCGTCGCAAGACCAATGTGGGGCAGGCTGGTAGCCTGCGGCGGGTTGGCAACCCGCCGGAAGCGCCGGTAAAGAACGGCGCGCAGGATGCCATCCGGCCCCACAGCGTTTCAGCAACAGTCCACGGAGGTCTATCCTACGGTGAAAGTATTCGCTCCTACGGTGAGCGGTCTGCTTGTTCCTTTCCATTGGAACTCGCCCGGGACCGGCGTGGTCACAGTGACAGCTCCTGCCGCTTCGACGCGTACCTCGATCATTCCCTTGGGATGCGGTACTGCGCCCGCTACGAAATTCAATTTGCCCAGATGGGGACGAACGATTACACGCGAGAACTGCGGACCAGCCGAATCCACGCCGAGCACGGTGCGCAGCAACTCGATATTCGGACTTGCGCTCCAGGCATGGCAGTCCGAGCGCGTCGAGTGACCGGGCCGCTCGGCCGTTTCCGAAAACGTGGTCAGCCCCAGCGCCAGCATGTTGCGCCAGTCGTCCAACTGGTCGATGTAGCGATCGCCCTCGCCGACCTTGGCGAGCGCCTGGTGCATGTAGAACTTGAAGTACAACGCGCCCTGCGCCAGGCCCGGCGCGGTCAGGGTGCGAAGCATCAGTGCGTGGGCTTCCGAGCCCTCCACGACGTCGGCCAGTACGGCCATGGTATTGGTATGCTGCGAAAAGATCTTCTTCGCCGGAGTGTCCGCGAACAGCTCGCGCCCCGCATCCCAGTAAAGCGATTTGATGGTTGCGCGCAGTGCGCGCTCGCGTGCCGTGTACTCCTGCGCCATCGCCGGCAAACCGTGAGCCCGTTCCAGGGCCGCCGCCCAACGGTAGCCCAGAAGAAGCTGGAGATCGAAGACCGAAGCGCTGCCATCGGCTTCCTGGGGCGCATCGCCGTTGGGCCATTCCGGCACCCAATCGAAATAGCGCCACCAGGGCAGGGAACGCAGCGACCCGTTCTCCTTCTGATAGCCTTCGAAGAAACTGAGCACGCTGCGCACGCCGGGCAGCATCTGGCGCACGAACGGGGCGTCGTCGACGTACCAGTGGTAATCGTGCACCATGCCGACCCACCACAGCGCGAAGCCCGGGATGTACTGCTCCAGGCGCGTGGGGTAACGACTCATGGTGCAACCGTCGCTCTGGCGGGAATCGTTGAGCAGGTCGATGGCGTTGCGCATGAGGCGCGCGTCGGCGGTCTGGAACAGCGAGACCAGACACTGCACGCGCGTATCGCCGGCATACTGCAACTGCTCGTAGTATGGGCAGTCCATGTAGGTCTCGTGGGCGCAGAGGCGCGCGGTGCGCCAGCCGACATCCAGTATGCGGTTGAGCTCGGGTTCGCCGGCATCGAACTTCGCCTTGCGCACGAAGGGGTAGCTGGTGGCGGTGGCGGTGATGCCTTCCAACGTCACGGATTCGCCCGCCGTCTCGATCTCCAATTGCAGGTAGCGCCACGTCCGCCACCAGAGCGGGCGGAAGGAGCGGTGCGCGCTGCCATCGAGCAGGAACTCGTCGTAGTTGCCGATGAATTCCTTGCCTTCGATCTCATTGCGATTCCCCTTCTCGCGCGGACTCGTTTTGAATAGCGCCTCGGCGTAGCGCATGCGCACGGTTGCGCCCTTGCCGCCGGAGACGGTCAGGCGCGGATAGCCCGTAGTGAGGTAACCCTGGTCGTAGAGCACCGTCACTTTGGAATTGGCCGCGTTGGCGGGATTGCCGCGGCGCAGGGTCATCGGCTGCTCGTTGCGCTCTTCCATCATGGGGATGGGGCGCGGCACCAGCATCCAACGCGAATGCACGTCGCGCGCTTCACGGCCGGCGGCGGGCGATACAACGGCTGCGTTGCTCCAGCGGGCATCGTCGAAATCGGGCAACTCCCAGCCCCACGGGTAGGCCGCCGCATTGATCTTGTCGCCGGGACCGGCAGCCCAATAGCCGCGGACGGCGCCGCTCGTGATCACCACCGGTGCGTAGGCTTCGTTGCGCGCGCATTTCCACGACGCGCCGGTATCGGCCACGCGCTCAAGGTCGGAATCGCCCTGCAGGAGGAAGCCGGTTTCCAGCGTGATCTGCGCCTCGGCGGCATGCTCGCCGAAATTCCACACGGCCGCTGCGATGACATTGCGGCCCGGCTGCAGGAAGCCGGCGATGTCCACCGACTCGTAGCGCCAGTGGAAGAGATCGCCGCGCGCCGGACCCCACGCTGCGCGCTGTCCGTTGACGAAGAGTTGATATCGATTATCTCCGCTGCAATGGACCAGGAACTTCGAGGGCCGCGCCGCCAGGTTGAACGCCTTGCGGAAATGGTAGACGCCGTACTCGGTCTTCGGCGCTTTGGGAATTGCGATCCATTTCGCACTCCACAGACTGCGAATCAGGGACTGTGTGCGCAGGAACGGCGCGGCTCCCGCGGCCAGCAGAAACGCGCGCCGCGTGGAGTTCATAAGGGCAGACACGACCGAAAGGGTATCACACGGTGTGGCTTGATTTTTAACACTGCCGGCGGGGACTGGTGTGATATCTTTGCCCTGATGGAGGGACCTCGCATGGAACGAAAGACCGCGAACGAGTATCCGCAGGAACTACTGAATCTGTTTGACAAGTATGTGCACGGCGAAATCGAGCGCCGCGATTTTCTGGAAGGCGCCAAGAAGTTCGCCACCGCTACCATGACCGCGACGATGATCTGGGAGAGCTTGCGTCCCAATTACGCTTGGGCGCAGCAGGTGCCCAAGGACGATGCCAGTCTCGCGACCGATCGCCTCACTATTGATTCGCCGCAGGGGAACGGCACCATTAAGGGATACTTCGTGAAGCCCGCGAAGGCGACGGGCAAACTCGGCGGCGTCATCGTGGTCCACGAGAATCGCGGGTTGAATCCGTATATCGAGGATGTCGCGCGCCGGCTTGGGAAGGCGAATTTCATTGCCTTCGCTCCGGATGGACTGACCAGCGTGGGCGGCTATCCGGGCGACGACGAAAAGGGCGGCGCCGCTTTCGGTAAGGTGGACCGCGCCAAGATGGCGGAAGATTTTGTGGCGGCGGCGAAGTGGCTCAAGGCGCGTCCCGATTGCAATGGCAAAATCGGCGTCGTCGGCTTCTGCTTCGGCGGCGGCATTGCGAATACCTTGGCGGTACGCTTGGGCAGCGATCTGGCCGCGGCCGCTCCGTTTTATGGCGGTGCGCCTCCGGCCGCGGACGTGGCGAAGATCAAGGCGACTATGCTGCTGAATTACGCCGAGAACGATACACGTCTGACTGCCGGATGGCCTGCCTATGAAGAAGCGCTCAAGGCTAACGGGGTCAAATACGCCGGGTATGTGTACCCCGGCACGCAGCACGGCTTCCATAACGACACGACTCCGCGCTATGACGAGAAGAACGCCAAGCTCGCGTGGGAACGCACTTTGGAATTGTTCAACAAGACTCTGCGGTAGGACGGACAGTCTGAAGTTTGGCCATTTGCTGGTGGCTGGCCTGCTGGTGCGCGTCTGCATTTGTAGGGCGGACCCCCTGGGCGAACTTAATGTCCGAGCTTGCTCGCCTAAAGTCCGAGCTTCGCTCGGATGCGGGACGAGGGCGTCCCGCGCGGGCAAAGGTGCCCGCCCTACAAGCCTATAGTGCGGGGAGGTCGATCAGGTAGAGTTGACGGCCTCCTTCTTCGTGGGTGGAATCGATCGTCACTTTGCGCCCGTCGGGGCTGAAGCGCGGGTGCGTATCTACCCGGAATTCGCCCGCGTACTCCTTGGCCAACGGGAAATGCCCTAGCGGCACTCGCTTGCCACTGGCCACTTCATATACATAGGGATGCTGCAGGCGGTCCTTGTCCGGATAGGTGTCGTTCAGAATCCAGCGATTGCCGGGCAGGTAGGTGCAGTGCCCGTTCACCGTCATCACGTCCGGCCCCACCACTTCTACGCGATCGGTCTTGTCCTCATAGAGGTAGAACTTGTTGCCGCGCGAGGGGTGGAAGGCCCACGCCAGAATGTGGGACGGGTCGCGCCAGATGTAATGCGAGGTGTCGCCGTTGGGATCGAGCACGTAGGCGTCGCTGCCGTCGGGCCGAGCGGTGAACAGGCGCGTGGTGAAGGGAATGCTGCCATTGGGCTGGCGGACTCCCCAACGATGCAGGAAGCTGAAGCGCGTCCCGTCGGGCGAGAAGAGCAGGTGATTGAACCAGTGACTCGCGCCCGTCCATGGGGCGCGCGGGTAGGGGATTTTCGCGGCTTCGGAGAAGGGAAACACGAGGCTTGATTTCCCCGTCTGCAGATCGAGGCGCGAAATGCCGGCCGTCGTGGGCGCCGCCACGCCCGCATTCCGATCCGGCACGGCGGCGTAGCCGTAGCCGGGGCGCCAATCGTGCAGACGGCTGAAGTCCGGCGCGAGCGCCCATTTGCCATCGGGACTCAGCGCATATACCGGAGCCGGTAGCGTGCGGCGCTTGCGAGTCTTTACATCGAGGATGTGCGAGACGTAATGGGCGCCGTCGCGATCGTTCCAGATTATTTCCGAAGACGAACCCGGCAGCCATTGCAGCATACAGCCCTGCTGCCAGCACCAGGCGCGGCTTTCACCGAGCGGAATCCAGCGGTCGCCGTCGGCGAGGTCGATCATCCCGACCGTGATGATGTCGTCGGCCGCGGCGGTGCGGTTTTCGAACGCGGACTCCATGCCGAGGACGTAGCGGCTGCCGGGATCGAACTGGAGCTTGTCGTAGTAGCCGAACCAGTGGAACTTCGGCCCCCGCGTGAGGCGGCGAACCGGAGGCAGGCTTTCGCCCTGAGCCAGCGCGGCGGCCACGGCGGGCAGGGCAGTGAGGGACTTCAGGAAATCGCGGCGGACCAACATGTACGCCATTGTAAGTCGCGGCGCGCGCCGCAATGCTGAGATAATGGCGTCTAATGGTGGGATTCTCCGTGATCCGTCTGCGTACCGGTGCGTGCGCGGTTGGGCTCTTAGCGCTGGCCATGTCGGGGGGGCGCGTGCGCGCTCAAGTGGCGGCCGCTTCCGCGCCGGTCGTTGCTCCGATTTCCGTGGACTACCCACTGCAAGGTTCCGTCTTCCCTCCCGAATTCCCCGCGCCCCTGGTGATGTGGCGCGATCCCTCGCGCGCCGCGTCGTGGACCCTGGAAGCGACCTTCGCCGATGGCGGACCGGCGTTGCGCGCCGAATCGAAGGGCGAACGTATGGCAGTCGGCGAGATCGACACCCGCTGCCTCTCCCCCACCAACGAACTTCCCACGCTCTCGCCAGAGCAGGCTGCCGCGCGCACCTGGCGTCCGCCCGTCGAGATGTGGCGCGACATCAAGCGACGATCGGTGGCGGCGCCCGTCACCCTGAAAATCACCGGGCATTTCGAAGGCCGCAACGTGTCCGCAGGCCAGGTGCTCCTGCAAACCTCCGCCGATCCGGTGGGCGCGCCCATCTTCTACCGCGATGTGCCTCTGATGCCGGCGGAGACCGAGCCTGGCGTGATCAAGCCGCTGGCCAACACCGCGGTGCCGCTGATCGCCTGGCGCCTGCGCGATATCGAGCAGACCACCAGCCGCGTGCTCATCGAGGGCATACATAGCTGCGCCAACTGCCATTCCTTTTCGCGCGACGGGAAGACCATGGGCATCGATCTGGACGGTCCGCAGAACGATAAGGGGATTTACGCCCTGGCTTCGGTGCAGCCGCGCACCGTGATCGGCAAGGAAAACCTGATCGAGTGGAGCACCAATCGCGGCAAACTTGGCGGCAAGATCCGCGTGGGTTTCATGTCGCAGGTGTCACCGGACGGGCAGCGCGTGGTCACGATGATCAATGATCCCGGCGCGGGCCAGGAAGACTATCAGCGGCGCAAGAATCCACTCGACCTGATGCAGAATTTCTACGTAGCGAATTTCAAGACGTACAAATTTCTACAGGTGTTCTACCCGACCCGTGGCATTCTGGCCTGGTACGACAAGGCGGCCGGCAAACTCCGGCCCCTGCCCGGCGCCGACGACACCGATTACGTCCACACCAACGAGACCTGGAGCCCCGACGGCAAGTACCTGGTCTTCGCCCGCGCCAAGGCGCGCGATGCCTACCCCGCGGGAGCGCGTGCCGCCGAAGTCGCCAACGACGCCAACGAGACGCCGCTACAGTACGACCTTTACCGCATCCCTTTCCGGGACGGGCAGGGCGGCAAGGCGGAACCGATCGCGGGCGCCTCGTCCAACGGCAAGAGCAACAGCTTTCCGAAGATTTCGCCTGACGGCCGCTGGCTGGTCTACGTGCAGGCGCGCAACGGCCTGCTGATGCGCCCTGACAGCCGCCTGTTCATCGTGCCGGCCGCCGGGGGCGTGGCGCGCGAGATGAAGTGCAATACGTCGCTGATGAACTCGTGGCACAGCTTTTCGCCCAATGGGCGCTGGCTGGTGTTCTCGTCCAAGAGCCGCGGCCCGTATACCAAGATGTTCCTCACGCACATCGACGCCGAGGGCAATGATACGCCGGCCATTCTGATTGAAAATTCCACGGCGGCCAATCGTGCGGTGAATATTCCGGAGTTCGTCAACGTGCCGCCTAGCGGCTTCATGAAGATCGAGGCGCCGGTCACCGACTATTACCGCGTGGTGGACATCGCGGCCGACCTATTAAAGAAGAACGATTACCTGGGCGCAGCGGTGGAATGGGCCAAAGCCCTGGACCTGGAGCCGAACGAAGCCCTGGCGCACAACAATCTGGGGCTGGCGTTGGTGGAGACCGGCAAGTTGGATGAAGGCATGGCGCACTATCGGAGGGCGCTGGAATTAAGCCCGGGGTATCCAGAGGCGTACAACAATCTGGGGAGCGCCCTGGTGCGCCGCCGCCGTCTGCCCGAGGCGGTGGAACAGTTCGAGAATGCCCTGAAGTCGAATCCAGACCACGCCAATGCGCATGTTAATCTGGGTGCGGCGCTGGCGCAGATGGGGCGCGTGGACGAAGCGATGCCGCACCTGGAGCGCGCCGTGGAGTTGCTGCCTCGCGATCCCGATGCCAATACCAACTTAGGCCTGGCGCTGGCGATGAAAGGACGGCTGGACACGGCAATCCCGTATCTGGAAACGGCGCTCGAGGTGAAGCCCGGTTCGTTCGAGAACCACTTCAACTTGGGGCGCATGCTGGCTGCGCAGGGCCGGTTCGCCCAGGCCATCCCGCGTTTCGAAGAGGCGGCGAAGCTGTCGGGGGGCAGGGAAGCGCTGATCCTGAGCCTGCTCTCCGGGGCATACGGCGAGGTGGGGCGCTATGCGGACGCAGCGCAGACCGCGCGCCGCGCACTGGCCGTCACGCCGCCGGGCGATGCGCGCTCGGTGGAAGCCCTGCAGTCCCGAATCGCGCAATACGACGCACTGGCAAAGTAGCGTCGGCCGGATATAGTTCGCCCATCACTCTACTCCCCCTTGTTTGACAAGATCAATTGGAGTATTCTAATCCTGCAAGCTTTTGGGGTATTAAGATCGTTTTACCTTTAAATCTAACGGTTAGTTTTGGTTACATCCGGCGTCCTTGGTTGGAGGTCGGGTTCACCGGCTGTGTTGCCGGGATCAGATGGGAGATTCCATGAAGAAAATCTTCGTAGCACTGCTCGCTATTCTCGCCTGCGCGGCGAGTCTCGCGTTCGCGCAGAACGTTTCCAGTTCGTTGCGCGGTACGGTATTGGACATCTCAGGCGCTGCTGTTCCGGGCGCGGAATGTGTCCTCACCAATCAAGGTACGGGCGTGGCCTTAACGGCCAAGTCCGATGGCCAGGGGGCCTGCATTTTCAACATCATTCCTGGCGGCGTCTACTCCTTCACGGCCCAGGCAAAAGGCTTCAAGGCACTCAGGATCGGCGATATTAACGTCGAGGCCGGCGCCACCCGGACCTTGGGTAACCTGACGCTCGAAGTAGGCGCGATGACGGAAAGCGTCCAGGTGACCGGCGAAGTTTCGCAGATCAACCTGGCCACCGCCGAGAAATCCGGCACCATCACCATGACGCAGTTACAGAACGTGGCTGTCAAAGGCCGCGATATGTTCGCGTACATGATGACGATTCCCGGCATTGTGGACAACATGTCGCAAGGCCGCGAAACCACGTCCCCCGACTCCCTGCGCGGCACTTTTATTAACGGCAGCCGCGAGAATGCCAAGAACTACACAGTGGACGGCATCACCGATTTGGACACAGGGTCGAACAACACCCTGCAGTTTGAACCCAACATGGACGCCATCGCCGAAGTGAA
>JBDTPR010000204.1:0-10100 GCA_039932635.1 Candidatus Solibacter sp. | reverse complement strand
GATGGGCGATCTGGCGGCGCTGCTGAAGGCGCAGAGCCAGGAGATTGCGCAGTCGCCAGTGAGCGCGGAAAATCTGGGGCAACTGGTGAAACTGCTTGCGAGCGAGGAACTCTCGGGCAATCTGGCGAAGCAGGTCTTCCCCAAGATGTTTTCCAGCGGCGAGACGGCAGCCGTCATCGTGGAGCGTGAAGGGCTGAAGCAGATCTCGGACACCGGCGCGTTGGAGAAGGTGATTGCGGCTGTGATTGAGGCCAATCCCAAGCAGGTGGAGCAGTACAAGGGCGGCAAGACCACGGTGATCAACTTCCTGGTTGGCCAGGCAATGAAGGCCACGCGCGGGCAGGCCAATGTGGCGACAGTGACCGAGTTGTTCAAACTACGACTGGGGTGACGACATGTTGACGGTTGGCGATAAGGCTCCCGATATTCAATTGCACACCGACACGGGCGAGGACTTCCGCTTGTCGGACATGAAGGGCAAGCGAGTGGTGCTGTACTTCTACCCGAAGGCGGATACGCCGGGTTGTACGGTGGAGGCTTGCGAGTTCCGCGACGGGATTGCGGGCTTCAAGAAGAAGGGCACGGCGGTGATCGGAATCTCGCCGGATAAGCCCAGTGCGCAGGCGAAGTTTAAGGAGAAGTACGATCTGCCGTTCACGCTGCTGGCGGATCAGGATAAAGCGGCGGCAGAGGCCTACGGCGTCTATCAGGAAAAGAATATGTACGGCAAGAAGGTGATGGGCATCGTGCGCACTACCTTCGTGATTGGGCCAGACGGCAAGATCGAGCAGATCTACAACAAGGTGAAGGCAGCGGGACACGCGTCGGCGGTGCTGGAAGGGCTGTAGGAAGGGGTCGAAAAGCCAACGCTCCCTCACGGTCGCGGCTCTGATGGGGGCTCGGCTGTCCTACTTAAATAGCTTCTCCATGCGCGGGAGCGCTTCGTGGAGATTTTGGGGGCGGTCGAGCACTCCGCGGAAGAGGTCTCCCTTTTCGGTGAAGCGCTGACGCGCGTTGTGGATGTTGAATTGTTTTGGCTGCAGGCCGGGCTGCACTTCGTGCCATTCCAGCGGTGTCGCCACCGGCGCTCCGGGATAAGCGCGCAGGACGTACGGCGCGGCGATGGTCTTCGATTTTCCAATCTGCAAATAGTCGAAATACACGCGATTCCGCTGGCGTTTGGCGATCATGCGCGGAGTCGTGAAAAGCTGCGGCTTCTTATGGACCACCAGGCGCGAAATCAGCTCGGCAAAGAAGCGGGCCTCCTCGAAAGAGTAGGTGGGCTCGAGGGGAATGTAGACGTGCATGCCGTCGCCGCCGGTGGTTTTAGGATAGCCGGTAAGGCCGATCTGATCGAGCACATTCTTCACCAGTAGGGCCGCCTCCACAATCATGTCGTAGGAGCACTCCTGCGGGTCGAGATCGATGAGGATGAAGTCCGGATGATCGATGGTGTCAAAGCGGCTCATGCTGGGGTTCTGATCGATGCAGCCCAGATTCGTGAGATAAAGCAGGCTGGCGCGGTCGCCTGCGAACACATAGTTGATGTCGTCGATCAACTCGGTGCGGAGCCAGTCGGGGTAGGTGACGGGCGTGTCCTTCTGGAAGAAGAAATCCTCTTTGATGCCGTTGGGGTAGCGCTTGAGGGAGAGAGCGCGGTCCTGGAGGTGCGGCAGAATCAAGTCCGCGACGGCGTTGTAGTAATTGATGACATCGCGCTTGGCGACGCCATCGTCGGGGTAGTAGAGCTTGGGCAGGTTGGTGAATTTGAGAGTGTGGCCGTCGATGGTGAGCGTGGCCTCTTTGCCTGAGACCAGATCGCCGGTGACCGCGGGCACAGGTACGGTGGCGGCCGGCATTTCGCGGCCGACTTCGGCGGCAGGCTTGTCCTCGCGCAGGCCGATGAAGACGGGGGCGCGAAGATGGTCGTCGGGTGTCCAGTTGGCGAAGCGGACCTGGCAGACGAGTTCGGGTTTGATCCACGTCATGCCCCTGTCGGGCTTCGGTCTCGGCGAGAACGGGCAGGTCCTGGCGATCAGCATTGCGAGGCGCGCGTAGAGGGAGGCCAGGAGTTTCTGGTCGAAGCCGGTGCCGACGTTCCCCACCCATTTCAGCTTGCCATCTTTGTGGACGCCGAGTATGAGCGCGCCGAAGTGGCTGCGGTCGCCCTGCGGCTCGGTGAAGCCGCCGATGACGAACTCCTGCTCGGTGACGATCTTAATTTTGATCCACTCGCGGCTGCGGCGCGATTCGTAGCAGCTGTTGGGGTGCTTGGCGACGATGCCTTCCAAGCCATTCTCGCGGGCGGCTTCGAGGAGGGCTTCGCCGGCACCGGGAAAGGCGTCGGAAATACGGATCGCGCCGCCGGGCTTGAGCACCTGCGAAAGCAATTCGCGGCGCTGCGCGAGCGCGACATCGCGCAAGTCGTAGCCTTCGAGATAGATCAGGTCGAAGGCGAAGTAGATCACCGGCGTGGAGCGCACGAGGTGCGCGATGGTGTTGGGATCGGTGTTGGCGATGCGCGGTTGAATCAGGTGGAACTGGGAGACGCCTTTGGCATCGAGCACGGCGATCTCGCCATCGATGATGGCACTGGCGGCGGCCACGTGATGCGGCATGACGGCGAGTTCGGGATACTGGCGCTCGCAGCGCAGGCCACTGCGCGATTGCAGGCGGACCTCTTCGTTGTCGATGAAGGCGATGGCGCGAACGCCGTCCCATTTGACCTCGTAGAGCCACTCGTCGCCGCGCGGGATACGGTCGGCGATCATGGCCTTCATGGGCTCGATCGATTGGGGCATGGGGGCGAGTTGTGCGCCCTTGAGTCCGGCGAGCTCGTACTTCTTGCGCCGCACTTTTATGGGCTTGGGGGTGGGCTGCGCTGCCGGCTCCGCGGCGGACTTTGCAGCGCGCGAACGCTTGGCGGGGGGACTGGTATCCCAGACGCGGTCGGACGCGCCGGCGGTATCGCGCCGGGTTTTGCGTGCGGGTAGATTCTGCGCGATCTCCTCCTGCGTGCGGCCGGAGAGCACGCTATAGGCGAGGCTCTCGATATCCCACCCAGGCGTGGCGAACTGGTCGCGCTTCTTGATCAGGAGCCAGTCGTTGCCCTTGCCTTTGACCTTCATGTGGACGATGGCGTAGTCGCCCTTGAGCTTCTCGCCGTGCAGGCGGAATTTGAGGTCGCCACGCGCCAGTTGGTCGAGGGGTGGCATGTCGCTGAGGACTTCGAAATCGCCGCGGTCCCAGAGCATTACGCTGCCTCCGCCATAGTTGCCGGCGGGGATGTTGCCCTCGAAATCGCCGTATTCCACGGGATGATCTTCGACGTGCGCAGCGTAGGATTTGACGCCCGGGTCGAGCGAGGGACCTTTGGGGACGGCCCACGATTTCAGGACGCCATCGATTTCGAGGCGGAAATCGTAATGCAGGCGGGTGGCGTCGTGCCGTTGGACACAGAAGTAGGGTTTGGCCGCCGGCTTGCTCTTACGAGTCGAGGGAGGCGGTTCCGGCGTGTTCTCGAAGCGGCGTTTGGCGACGTACTCGTCGAGGGACATAACCCCCTTGGGTCCTTTCATTTACATCGTATTAGACATTGTAGTATCTTGAAATCCATCGACCCTCACTGGGACAGGAGTCAACGATTATGGCAGCAAGCGTCTGGAAGGGCCATCTGATTTTCGGCATGGTGTCGTTCCCCATCCGGCTGTTCAGCGCGGCACGCAGCGAAACCATCAGCTTCAACCTGTTGCACAAGACCGACCACTCGCGGATTCGCCAGGTGACCTTTTGCGCGGCGGAGGACAAGCCGATACAGCGCTCCGAGACGGTGAAGGGGTACGAGTATGAGAAGGACCACTACGTCATCATCGAGGACGAGGATATCAAGAAGGTCGCGCCGCGCACGGCGAAGGTGATGGAGATTCTGGAGTTCGTGAAGGCGGAGCAGGTGGACCCGATCTACCTGGAGAGCTCCTATTACATCGCGCCCGACGAAGGCGGCGAGAAGGCGTACGCGCTGCTGTTCACGGCGCTGAAGGACTCGGGGTATTACGGCGTCGCCAAGGTGGCGATGCACAATCGCGAGCACATTATCGTGCTGCGTCCGGGGGCGAAGGGGATTCTCTCGCACACCATGTACTTCCAGGACGAGATCCGGCAGGTGGAGGAATTCCGCACGGATACGAGTCTGGTGAAGGAGAAGGAACTGGCGATGGCGAAGATGCTGATTTCTTCGCTGGAGGAGAATTTCGAACCGCAGAAATACCACGATTCGTACCGCGAGAATCTGAAGAAGATGATCGAGGACAAGATCGAGGGGCGCAAGGTAGTGGAGACGCCGACGGAGCACTTCGCGCCGGTCATCGACATTATGGAGGCGCTGAAGAAGAGCCTCGCGGAGAAGCGCAAGCCGGCCACGGTGGCGACCATGGCGGCGGCCGAGGGTCCGCAGGAGATCGAGGCAGCGCCCAAGAAGCGGGTACGGAAGACGAAGGCGGGCTAACCGCCTTTCAACACTGTCTCCGCGTGGAGCGCGCCTTCGGGACTCTCCTCGTGCTTGAACATAAGGTAGAGATCGCGGCCGGTGGCCAGCACATCCTTTGAACGCGTGCCGATCGCGGCGACGTCTTCGGCCGTGTAATCGGGCTTGCGGAGTCGGAAATACACGAAGTTCGCGGTGATCACCTGCGGGATCTCGAGCCTCTCCGATTCGGCCACACACAGTGAAATGTTGCGGGCGCGCAGCGCGTCGTAAACCTCGTCGGTGAGCCAACTGGCGTGCCGGAATTCGAAGGCGTAGCGCAAGTCCGGGGGCAGCAGCACGAGGTATTCCTGCAGCAGCGCGATGTCGCACTTCATGGCGGGCGGAAGTTGGAAGAGAATGGGCCCGAGGCGGCGCGCGCTACGCAGCGGGTCGATCATTTTTAGGAACAGTTCGGTGGCTTCGCCGGCGTTCTTGAGCCGCAAAATGTGGGTGATGCGCATGTTGGCCTTGACGGCGAAGACGAAGCCGGGCGGCGTCTGCGCCACCCAATTCTCCAATGTCGAGCCCGAGGGCAGGCGGCGGAACGTGTA
The DNA here is from genome assembly GCA_039932635.1 of Candidatus Solibacter sp. GTDB lineage: Bacteria > Acidobacteriota > Terriglobia > Bryobacterales > Bryobacteraceae > Solibacter. Next base: position 5,024 of record JBDTPR010000204.1, on the reverse strand, counting down.
GTTGATCTCCACGCAGTTGAGCCTCTGCGCATAGTGTTTGAGGAATTGGTTGGCCGCGGTCTTGGCCGGGTAGAAGCCCGGTTTCCAGGCCGGGTACGCGAAGCCGGAAGTTCCGGCGTAAAGGGTCGCCATGGTTTAACATTATCTCTGGCTGGAGGGCGGCGTTGTTTAGGTAAGGCTCGCCGGATTTCGCGGCCAGGGAGATATCCGCCGATGTTTCTGGTCCACTGGATTGTCAACTGGCTGCTCGCCGCGCTGGCGCTCTGGCTAATGGCTCAAATTATTCCCGGCATTCAGATCCGCGACTTCAAAGCGGCGCTGATCGCGACCGTAGTGCTCGCGGTGATTCAAAGTACCATCGGCCTGGTGATCAGCTTCATTGCACTGCCGCTGACCATCATCACGCTGGGGCTCTTCACATTCGTATTGAAGGCGCTCTTTTTGAAATTGACCTCGATGTTCACTCCGGGCTTCCGGATCGACGGCTTTTTGAATGCCGTGCTAGGCGCGCTGCTGCTCACGGTGCTTGAGATCGTGCTGCGGCGGGTGGCCTGGGCCTCGATATAGACGCTACTCTATTAAGGTGCTCGCGCCCTGCAATCCCACGGAACTGGCCGACGCCATGCGTGACGCGGCGTCGCTGGGTCGTACTATCTCTATCGCCGGAAGCTCTACCAAGCGCCGCATGGCCGGACCCATCGAAGAGGCCGACGTGGCGATCACCACAATGTCGCTGCGCGGCGTGCTGCAATACGAGCCGCGCGACCTCACGGTGAGCGTGCTGGCTGGGCTCGGATGGAGCGAGTTCACTGCGCTACTAGCGCGCAATCGTCAGATGGTGCCGCTCGATCCCGCGTTCGATTCAGGCGCCACGGTGGGCGGCGTGATTGCGTCGAACGCCAGCGGACCGCGCCGGCGGCTGTACGGCACGGCTCGCGATCTCGTCATCGGCATGACGTTCATCACGCTCGAAGGCAAGCCGGTGAAGACCGGCGGCATGGTGGTGAAGAACGTTGCGGGGCTGGACATGGCGAAGCTGATGATCGGCAGCTTCGGTACGCTCGCGGCGATTGCGGTGGTCAACTTCAAGGTGCAGCCGATGCCCGAAGTAGAACGCAGTTTCCTGGTGCCCTTCGACTCGCTGAGCACGGCGATAGCGGCACGCAATACAATTTTGCGCGGGCAGTTGCAGCCGGCGGCGATCGATCTGTTCAACCCCGCGGCGTCTCGCACCATGGGTCATTCGACTTGGATGCTGGGGCTGCGGGTGGGCGGAAACGAGGCCGCGGTGCGCCGGTACGAGCAGGAACTGGCGCAGTTTAGCGATGCGCAGGCATTCGATGGCAACGACCACGAGACCCTGTGGCGGCACGTGGAGAATTTCACGCCGCAACATCTGGCCGCGCACGAGGATGGCGCGGTGGTGCGGGTCTCGTGTACGCTGAAGGATTCGGAAGCGGTGATGCGGCGCTTCCCCGGCGCGGCGGTTGCGCGTGCGGGATCGGGCGTGTGTTACGGCTACTTCGAAACAGGGCGCGCCGCGGTGCAGTGGCTGGCCGGCGAGACTGTGCCGGGATGCAAGGGGGTAATCGAATTTGCGTCCGATGGGGCGCGTCAGACGCTGGACTTGTGGCCCGCGCCGGGCCGCGATCTTGAGATGATGAGACGGGTCAAGAATCTGTTTGATCCGCGGAACCTGTTAAACCGTGGCCGACTTTACCGTGTTATCTGAAAAAACCAAATTGGGGCCGACACAGTTCGACCTGGACAAGTGCGTCCACTGCGGCCTGTGTCTGAATGCCTGCCCCACCTATCGCGAACTGGGCCTGGAGATGGATTCGCCGCGCGGCCGGGTTTATCAGATGGTGCAGGTGGCCAACGGTGCGCCGATCAGCGACTCCTATCGCGAACATATCGACCTCTGCCTGGCCTGCCGAGGTTGCGAATCGGCGTGTCCTTCGGGTGTGCCCTACGGGCGTATGGTGGAACATGCGCGCGCCGAATTGGAAAGCGTGGCGCGGCGCGGCTGGATCTCGCGCACGCTGCGCAGGCTGGTATTCGGACACCTGCTGCAATCGCGGGCCGGGCTTTCGATCGCGGGCACACTGCTCTATCTCTTCGAGGTCTGCGGGCTCAAGGCGCTGATGCGCGGCATGGGTCAGTTGAAGCTGCTGGGGCGCTTGGGCGATCTCATGCAACTTACGCCTTCGGCCGAGCCGCCGTTCTTTTTCAGCCAGATCGGGCGAACCTTTCCCCCTGAAGGCGAGCGGCATTACCGCGTGGCGTTTCTGGCAGGCTGCATTGCGAATGTGAGTTTCGCACGCTTGAATGAGGCGACCGTTCGCGTGCTTCAGCGCAACGGCTGCGAGGTGGTGGTGCCCAACGGACAGGGCTGTTGCGGCGCGCTGCATCTGCATGCCGGAGAACGCGAGGAAGCGCGCAAATTGGCGCGCAACAATATCGACGCGATCCTGGCGGGAAGCTACGACGCCATTATCACCAATGCTGCGGGCTGCGGATCCACGCTCAAAGAATACGGCGAGCTGTTAGAGGACTCGCCGGAGTATGCCGCGAAGGCAAAGCAGTTCTCCGGGCTGATGCGCGACATTACGGAGTTCCTTAGCGGGCTGGAACTGAATCCCAAAATGGGCCGCGTGGACGCCGTGGTGACGTATCAGGATTCCTGCCATCTGGCGCACGGGCAGAAGGTGCGAGTGTCGCCGCGGCAGCTGCTGGCGGCGGTCCCTGGGGTGCAGTTCCGCGAGATGTTGGGATCGGACATCTGTTGCGGTAGCGCCGGGGTGTATAACGTCGTACAGAACGAAATGGCGATGCAGATCCTGCGTCACAAGATGGAGACGGTGAACGCCACGCAGGCCGAAATCATTGCCACCGCCAATCCGGGCTGCATGCTGCAACTGCAGGCCGGTGTGCGTTTACACGGCAGTGGGCAGCGCGTCATGCACGTGGTGGAAGTGCTGGACCTGGCTTACAAGAACGCGAAATAGCGCACAGAGAGGTCCGCAGCGATATACTAGCTTTCACTATGGGGACCCGCTCCGCCGGGCTGCGCGCCCTGACGCTCGCTGCCGCTTGCATCACCCTCCTTTCCGCGGCCACCGTCGATTTTCAGCGTGACGTGCGCCCCGTGCTCTCCGACAACTGCTTCCAGTGCCACGGTCCCGACGAGAAGTCGCGCATGGCCGGACTTCGTCTGGATCGCCGCGACACCGCCCTGGAGGCGCGGCCGCGCGGCGCGGCCATCGTCCCCGGGAAGTCCGCCGCTAGTCTGCTTGTACAGCGCATCTCCGAGACCAACGCCGCCCGCCGGATGCCGCCCGAGAGCGCCCACAAGCACCTGACTCCGGCGCAGATCGACCTGCTCAGGCAGTGGATCGACCAGGGGGCTTCGTGGAAGGAACACTGGGCCTTCCAGGCTCCCGTCAAGGCCGCGCCGCCCGCAGTGCGGAATGTAGCGTGGCCGCGCAACGCGATCGATCGTTTCGTGCTGGCCCGCCTGGAGGCCGAAGGGCTCGCTCCCGCGCCGGCCGCCGATGCACGCACCCTGATCCGCCGCGTCGCGCTCGACGTCACGGGCCTGCCGCCCAAGCCCGCCGAAATCGACACGTATCTGAAAGACCTCGCTCCCGGCGCTTACGAGCGCATGGTCGATCGCTACCTCGCCTCGCCGCATTACGGCGAGCACCGCGGACGCTACTGGCTGGACGCCGCGCGCTACGGCGACACGCACGGCATCCACATCGACAACTACCGCGACATTTGGCCCTATCGCGATTGGGTGATCGCCGCCTTCAATCGGAATCTCCCCTTCGACCGCTTTACCCTAGAGCAACTGGCCGGCGACCTGCTGCCCAATCCGACCCTGGACCAGCGCATCGCCACCGGCTTCCAACGCTGCGCCGTCACTACCAACGAAGCGGGCATCATCGAAGACGAGTACGCCGAGATTTACGCCAAGGATCGCGCCGATACCACCGGTGCCGTATGGCTCGGCCTCACCGTGGGGTGCGCCACCTGCCACGACCACAAATTCGACCCCATCTTGCAGAAGGACTTCTACGCGCTCGGCGCCTTCTTCCGCAATACGACGCAGAAGGTGATGGATGGCAATATCTCGGACACACCGCCGATTATCCTGGTGCCGCGCGCGGAAGATCGTGCACGCTGGCAGGCGATCCAGTCCCGACTTACCGCGGTCGCGGCGGAGATGGATGCGGTTCGTAAGCTGACCTGGGCGCCTTCCAGCGTTCCTACCAGCGAGCCAATCGAGACAGCGTTCATCGCCGATCTGCCGGCGGTCGCGTCGTTGCTGCCGTTCATCCGTCCTGGAGGGCGGGAGTTTGAAAATCCCCCGAAGCAGGAGGCGGAAAAGCCGTTCTCCGTTTCAGCGAGTTTCTTGCTTCCTGCCAAGGATCAGAGCTACGTGGTCGCCTCGCAGCAGAATTCGCGCGACCGCAATCGCGGCTGGTCGATCGAGATCGCGGGTCGTGTCGCCGCGTTCCGCATCGTCGGCAACAACGGCGAGGCCATCGAGGTTCGCTCCGCCAACCCAGAAATCAAGCTGGGCGAGTGGAATCACGTAACCGGCACCTACGACGGTTCGCGCAATCAGTCGGGCCTGGCGCTCTATGTGAATGGCCGGAACGTGTCGGTGCAGGGCCTCGGGGCAAGAGCCGCCAAGCTTAGCGGCAACATCAATGTGGACGATCCGATCGTCGCCGGCCGCTCCCTGGCGGGCGGGTATATCTCCGACCTGCGCGTTTTCCGCCGCGTGCTCACCGAAGCCGAAGCACGCTTGATGAGCGAGTGGCCCGCCATCCGCGGCGGCGATCGGGCTGCACTGGTGACCTATCAACTCCAAACCGCCAGCGAGCCGTACCGGCGCCTTGCCGCCGAACAGCACAAACTCAATTTGGAAGCTCGCGAGATCGCCCGTCGCGGCGCCGTGACTCAGGTGATGGAAGAGCGCAACGGCGAAGCGCCGTTCGCGTTCACTCTGTATC
>JBDTPR010000203.1:0-10148 GCA_039932635.1 Candidatus Solibacter sp. | reverse complement strand
CGACGCGGCCCGAATCGGTGGCATAGGCGAGGTTCGGATCCATCGGCGCGACGCCGAGGCCGATGGGATTGCCGGCCCATCCGGCGCCGAAGCGAGGCGTCAGCCAGGCGTCACGCACCTGGTCGTAGACGGTTTCCCAACTGCGTCCGGCGTTAGTTGTCTTGGCCACGCCCCACTTGGTGCTGGTAAGGGTGCGCAGGCGGCTGAAGGAGACATAGGCGGTGGCGGGGCGGCTTGGCGCCGCGGCAATCACAGTGGCCTCGCCCCGGAAGCCCGGGAGCGCGGAATCGCGCCACGTGATGGCGCCATCGGTGGTGACGTGGATCTTGCCGGCGACGGTGGCGTAGAAGACCGGAGGCGCGCCGTCGATCGAAGTAAGGTTGCCGGGCAAGGCACTGGTGCGCCACTTTCCATCCTTGCGGATGTACAGCGCGTTGGGTCCGGCGATGTAAAGCGTCCGGTCGCCCGGCAGCGATTTGGAATCGACCCAGATGCGGCGCGCGGGAGCAGGCAGCGCGGGTTCGGCCCGCCAGTGCACCCCGGCATCGAACGACGTGGAGAAGGCGGCGCCCTGCGCGAGGTAGAGACTGCGGGAATCGGTGGGGTCGATGGCGAAGGCCGTGACGGCGGGCACCTGCTTGCCGGCCACGTGCAGGCTGCCGGATGCGTGATCGTCGCCGGTGGACATGTAGGCATCACGCGGGTAGAGCCTCTGCCAGGAATCGCCCGCATCGGCGCTGCGGAAGAGTCCTTCGGCAATGGCGTAATACACAGTAGGGTTGAGGGGGTCGAAGAAGAAGCCGCGAACAGTTTCCCCGAGGTTGAAGATGCGCCAGTGCGCGCCGCCGTCGCGGGTGAGGTACGCGCCCGTCATGTCGCATGCAACCAGGGCGATGCGGCTATCGTGCGGGGAAATCGTGGGGTGGTATAGAGAGCCCCCGCCGCCCGGCCCGAGGATGCGCCAGCGAGTGGGTTCAGGCGCGGCAAATGCCAGGGCGGCGAGGAGTAGAGCCAGACGCTTCACGCGCTATTTGGGCGGGGCGACGATCTCGAGCAGTTCGATCTCGAAGACGAGCGTGGCGCCGCCGGGAATCGAGGGGCGGCCCTGATCGCCATAAGCGATGTCGGAGGGGCAGACCAGTTGCGATTTACCGCCGACCTTCATGCGCTGTACGCCTTCAGTCCAGCAGCGGATCACGCCGTTGAGCGGGAACTGCGCGGGCTCGTTGCGCTTGTAGGAGCTATCGAACTCGGTACCGTCGGTGAGGGTGCCGCGATAGTTGACCTTCACGGTGTCGGTGGCCTTGGGGGAATCGCCGGCGCCGACCTTGAGTTCGCGGTAGACCAGGCCGGATTCGGTCTTGACCGCGCCAGGTTCGGCGGCGCATTTGGCGAGGTAAGCGGCGGACCCGGCCTTCTGCTTCTCGGCAACCGCGCCGGCGCGAGCCCGTGCCAGCGGATCGATCTTGGGACCCCACTCGCTCAGCTCGACTTCAGGTTTCTTATTGGCGGCGTCGGTGATGGCGCGCTTGACGATGTCGATTTCCGACGGAGTGAGATTGAACATAGAGAGCGACTGGCCGATCGAGAGGCCGAGCGCATACACCGTCTTCTCATCGTCGGTGGCCAGTGGCTTGGCGGCTACCGTGGATTTCGGAGTGATGGCTCCTCGCCCGGGGGCGCCTCGGCCCGCGGCGGTGGCGGCGGGTTTCGGGGCGGCAGTGCCGGCTGGGGCCGTAGCACCGGGGGCCGACTTCGCGGGCGTCGTGGCGGCTTTCTTAGCGGGGGCCACGACCTTGGGTGGCGTCGCGGGATTGGAAGGCGGGGGTGTCTGGGCCATGGCAAGTGCCGGCAGTAGAGTTAGTAATACACGCATCTCAGTCCAGTATAAGGGAGGAAGGGCGACTCCCGCCGGTGAGGAACCCTTCGTTGTAGTGCCAATCCCCAGGTCCGCGGCCGACGCCCCGTTTGGCCTCTGCCGTGGCGTCGTGAAGGCGGGAGTCTGCCCTACTTAGCTGATCTTGGCGGTACGCGGTTCCGAGCCGATGCGCAGGATGTTGCCGTCGGGGTCTTGGATGCGCATTTCGAGCGCCCAGGGATATTCGGTGGGAGGCTCCGCGATAGCGACGCCTCGCGCTTCATATTCGGCCTGAAGCGCCTCGACATCCGCGACGCCGAGCCAGACCCACGCAGCGCCGCGACCCTGATCCTGGCGGCAAAGATAGATGCCGGCGGTATCGCGCGACACGTAATTGAATTCGGCGGTGCCCCATTGGGCGGCCTGGAAGCCGAGTTGATCCACATAGAATTTAACGGCGCGCTGCATGTCGTCCACACGGAGAATGGGTGCGCTGCACTCGAAGCGTTGCGATTGACTCACTCCGCTATAGTATCGCTAGACGAGCCCAAGAATATGGGGCTCGTAGCCCGGGAACACTGTCTTCAGTGATGGATTGCCCAAATGCCGGGAAACCAGCTCGCCCAGCACGTCACGGAAATCCGTGGTGAGCGCCAGGTCGCGGCCTTCGTAGAGCTGTTCCTTCTGCAGACCCGGCCACTTGCCGTAAACCTTGCCGCCCTTTACGTCGCCGCCCATGATGAACATGCTGTTCGCGTGCCCGTGGTCCGTGCCGCGATTGCCATTCTCTTTGGCGGTGCGCCCGAACTCGCTCATGCTCACGACCACGACATCGCTCATACGATCGCCCATATCGGCCCAGAAGGCGGCGAGCGCCTGGCCGTACTCGCGTAACAGGTTGGCGAGCACGCCCTCGCTGGGGCGGGGACCGAGTTCGTTGACGTGGTGGTCCCAGCCTCCGATATCGGCGAAGGCCATCTCCACGCCGACATCGCTCTTGATCAACTGGGCGATCTGCAGCAGGCTCTGTCCGAAGCGGCCGCGCGGATATTCGGCGCCGGCCGCGGGAGTATAGGCTTTCTTCTGGATGGATTGCAGCAGGGCGACCGCTTCGAACGTCTCCCTACCGGCTGCTTGCAGCATGGGATCTTTGGTGGCCGCGTAGGCCTGTTCGAACTGCATGCCGGCCTGCGCGTTGCGCACCTGGAAGCTATCGATGGTCTGCATCGCGATGGCGGGCGTGTGGCCGCGCATGGCACGCGGCAGGACGGGTCCAAGCGAGACGGCGCGCACCGCCGAGGGCTTGCCAACTGCGGGCGGCAGTGCGCGATTCATCCAGCCGTCCTGCGTGGCCTTGCGCCCGGGTGTGCCGGACTCCATGTAGTCCTGCGCATCGAAATGCGAGCGCGTCGGATCGGGCGAGCCCACGGCATCGACGATGGCGAGGTGCTTTTGGTCGAACAGCCCTTTCAGCGACGCGAGTGCCGGGTTGAGGCCGAAGAAGCCGTCGAGATCGATCGCGGCGTCATCCTTCTTCGCGGGGTCGGCGGTGGGGCGGGGAATCGCGATGGTGGGACGCAGGTCGTAGTAGGCCGGGTCGCCGTGCGGCACCACGATGTTGAGTCCGTCGGCGGCGCCGCGCTGGAAGATCGCGACCAGGATTTTCTTGCGGGCTCCCGGTGCGTCGCCGGCGTAGAGGGCGCGCTCCAGCCAGAGGGGCGATGCGCCCACGCCAACCATGGCGAGCGCAGAATCACGAAGGAAGAATCGACGAGTGGGCATGATTACCTCTTCAAAACGCGTACCAATTGATGCTAGCGCTTTTGGAACTCGGGTGAGCCAATCGCGATGCCGGCGACGGGATCTTCCGGCCGGGCGGCCTTGGCGGCATCCACCTTCACGCCTGGCACTTTATTGTCTGCCAACTGCACGGCGAAATTCATGCGCGCCAGCAAGCCGCCGGAATTCAGCCACTCTTTGCTGTGGTTCGAATAGCCGGTCGGCTCGGCCTTGCGGTAGAGCGGCTGCCCGAGTTGCGTGACCTGATTGGCTAGCGGGAAAGCATAAGTGACGTCGCCATTCACGGCGCGCACGGCGCTGGCCACCACTTCCAGTGGGCTCTTGAGCTTGGCGCGGTAAGAGCCCTGGCTGAAGAATTCCTTGCTCTCGAGCATGACCTTCATGACGGCGCGCAGGTCGCCATCCGTCTTGATGAACGCCGCGGCCATGCGGTCCACAAGAGTGGCGGGCGGCTCGTCGGCCACGAAACGCTGAGCGAGCTTGGTGGAGATGAATCGCGCCGTGGAGGGATGGTGCGCCACGATGTCGAGCACCTTCTCGCCATCGGTGATGCCGCCGCCCGCCGGGATCTTGACGCCGAGAAATGTCTTCTCGCCGTTATCGTGTACGCGGGCGTTGAAGACGAATTCGCCGCCGCGCTGCGGCTGCAGAATCGTCCAGCCGGTGAAGCAGCGGGCAGCCTCGGTGACGTCGGCCTGGGTGTAGCCGCCATCGACGCCGAGCGTGTGGAGTTCCAGCAGCTCGCGGCCGTAGTTCTCATTGAGGCCGCGTGTGCCCTTCTTGGCGGCCTTGGGAATACCGCGGCCGGCTCGCGGCGCATCCGGGCCCACGGATTGCCAGTTGTCTAGATAGAAGAGCATCGCCGGACTCTTGGCGGTAGCGGTGAGCAAATCCTTGAATTTGCCGAGGACATGCGGGCGAATGGCTTCGCGCTCGTACGGCGTGACCAGATAGCGGTCGGCGCCTTTATCGAGGTAGACGTTGAAGTGGTTGTACCAGAAATCGGTGAGGACTTCGTCGAGCTGGCGGTCGCTGTAGACGGCGCGCAGAAGTTTGCCCTCGACGAGGTCGCGGGCGACCATCTGTTGAGGTCCGGCGGCCATCTCGAAGCGGCGCCGGAGTTCGGCGGGCGCGACCGTGAGCAGGGCCTGGCGGATCTGGCCCGGCATGGCTTCGAGGACTTCCTCCTGCTTCTCGCGGGGCAGCGCCTGGAAGGCTTCGAGCCGCTGTTGCGGATTGCCCTGCCGGAACGTGCGCAGCGTTTTTCCGTCGAGCAGATCGGCGAGTCCGCGCGCGGGCGGCATGGGGGAGGGCTTCGCAGCGTCGGCTCCCGCTCCGGCGCCGGCCTTTTGGCGCTCCTCGTATTTTTCCATCAGCTTGGTGAGCATGCGCTTGCGATCGGGGTCGGTGGGGAAGGGAAGCTGCCCGTTGACCATCTGGCGGACCATCTGCGGAGTGGGGTAATTGGAAACCAGTTCCGGACCGCTCATACGCAAGGTTTCGAGGGTCTTCAATTTCTCTTCGAGAATCGGGTTCTCGGGAATCGACTCGGGATGGAGTTGCCGATCGATCCACTTTTTCAGGCCGAGGGCTTTGACAGCCTGAGCATCGCCGGGGCGCGGCCCGAAGGTCAGGCGGTTGAGAGCCTGGAGAATCTTCTGGTCTGCGGCGAGCTGCTTTTGGAACAGTTTGTTCTGTGCGATGGCCTTCTTTTTGGCGTACGCGGACGCGCCGGAACCTGCGACGAGAGCGAGTGTACACGACAGAATAGCAGCTGCTCGTTGACGCATCTGAATTTTCCCTCTGCACGGTTAAACTCCCAAGCTGCGAGCAAGTTGCGGAGGCAGGGGTAAAAGTGTGTAAGCCTCATTCCGCAGGTTGAAGCCGCTTCGGGCCGCGGAGTTCTACGATGTAATCATGAGCAACGTTTTCCTGGAAGAAAGCCTCGCCGTGCTGGCGCGCACTCCCGTCGTGCTGAATGCACTTTTGCGCGATTTGCCGGAGGCCTGGACCGCGGCCACGGAAGGGGAGGGAACGTGGAGCCCGTACGATGTTGCCGGTCATTTGATCCACGCTGAAAAGACCGACTGGATGCCGAGGCTGGCGACGATTCTTGAGCACGGTCCCGCGCGGCCCTTCGAACCCTTCGACCGCGAGGCCATGTTCGGTGGTCCCGAGACGAAATCCCTACCCGCCTTGCTGGACGAGTTCGACGCGTTGCGCAGCGGCAATCTGGCGCGTCTCCGAGCGCTGGCCCTGCGTCCGGAGCAGCTGGATTTGCAGGGCACGCATCCCGCGCTAGGTACCGTGACAGTGCGGCAACTCCTGGCGACCTGGACGGCCCACGACCTGGGTCATATTCTGCAAGTCGCGCGCGTGATGGCCCGGCGTTACCGGCAAGAGGTCGGCCCCTGGGCGGAATATCTGTCCGTGATGAAATAAGCCCCTGGCTTGAGCCGATTCTCCGCACTCCTGCGCGTTCTAGGGGGGAGGAGAGACAGGATGTTTCTCAGGAATGCGGGACTCATAACGATGGCTTTGACGATGACCGTGGCGGCACAGGGCACCCTTGCGCTGCACGATGGGACGCCGGTGAGGCTGCGCCTGGCGCGTAACCTCTCGTCGGCGGACGCGCGTACCGGCGAGACGGTGGACCTGGAAGTGGTCGAGGACGTGAAGGTGGGCGACACCGTGGTGATCGCACGTAACTCGGCGGCGATTGCGACCGTGACCCGGGCAGAGGCCAAGCGGCGCATGGGGCGCGGCGGCAAGCTGGATGTGAATATCGATTTCGCTCGCATGGTGAATGGCGAGAAGGTGTCGTTGCGGGCGGTACGGGAAAATGCCGGCGGCGGGCACACGGGCGCCATGGCGGGGGCGATGGTCGCTACCAGCCTGGTAGTGTGGCCGGCGGCGCCGTTCTTCCTCCTGATGCATGGCAAGGATGTGACGATCCCGAAGGGCACGGAAATTGGCGCATATGTGCAGGGCGATATCACGATCGACCCCGTGAAGTTCGCGTCCAGAAAGACACTGCCGGCCGCAGTCGCGGCGCCGGTTCCCATGGCTGCGGTCCCCGTGCCTCTGGCCGGCAAAGTAATGAGCAACATGGATGTGATCGCGTTAAAGGACGCGGGCGTGTCTGATGATCTTCTGCTGGCGAAGATCCGGAACACGAACGGCGAGTACCGCCTGGATACCGAAGATCTGATCGCCCTGAAGCGCGCAAGGGTATCGGAACCCGTAATTCAGGCGATGATCGAGACGCACGGAAAGTCTAGGTAAACCTCGTCCCCGGCTTGTGTCCCCTGTGTTGAGTGATATCTTGGTTTGTCAATCCAGTTTGTCAAACCAAAAGTCACCAACCACGGGGGCCACGTAGCCATGGGCAACTATATCGGCGCGATCGATCAGGGCACGACGAGTACGCGCTTCATTATTTTCGATCAGGCGGGACGCATCGTATCGGTCGCGCAGAAAGAGCACGAGCAGATCTTCCCGCAGGCGGGATGGGTGGAGCACGACGCCAACGAAATCTGGCGGCGCACGCGCGAGGTGATCGCCGGCGCACTGGAGCAGCGCGGCCTCACGGCTGCGGACCTGGCCGCCATCGGCATCACCAATCAGCGCGAGACCACGGTGGTGTGGGACCGGCAGACCGGTGTGCCGGTCTATAACGCGCTGGTATGGCAGGACACGCGCACCGTGGATGCGGTGGCGGAACTGGCGCGCCATGGCGGGAGCGACCGCTTCCGCGCCAAGACCGGGCTGCCGCTCGCAACCTATTTCAGCGCGCTGAAACTGCGCTGGATTCTGGACCATGTCGCCGGAGCGCGCGCCCGCGCCGAGGCCGGCGAACTTCTGTTCGGCAACATGGATACCTTCGTCCTCTGGAATCTGACCGGCGGATTGCACCTCACCGACGTCACCAATGCCAGCCGCACGCAGTTGATGAATCTGGACACGCTCGACTGGGACAACGAACTGCTGGAGGCATTCCGAATTCCACGCGCCGTGCTGCCGCGTATCGTGGCGAGCAGCCAGGTGTATGGCGAGGCGACGCTGGATTGCGTGAAAGGCGTGCCCGTGGCCGGCATCCTCGGCGACCAGCAGGCGGCGCTCGTCGGGCAGACGTGCTTCCACCCGGGCGAGGCCAAGAATACCTACGGCACGGGCTGCTTCCTCCTGATGAATACCGGGACCAAGCCCGTGCATTCGCAGTATGGAATGCTGACCACAGTGGCGTACAAGATTGGCGATCAGGCCGCGGTATATGCGCTTGAAGGCAGCGTCGCGATCACCGGCGCGCTAGTGCAATGGGTGCGCGACAATTTCGGACTGATCGAGAAGAGCAGCGATATCGAGCCGTTGGCGCGCACTGTGAAGGATAACGGCGGCGTGTATTTCGTGCCGGCATTCAGCGGCCTGTACGCACCCTATTGGAAGGACAACGCGCGTGGCGTGATCGCAGGTCTCACCCGGTACACGAATAAAGGGCACCTGGCGCGCGCGGTGCTGGAAGCGACGGCGCTGCAGACGCGCGAAGTCGTGGAGGCGATGGAGAAGGATTCAGGCATCGCCCTCGACGTCTTGCGCACCGATGGCGGAATGGTCGTCAACGATCTGCTGATGCAATTCCAGGCCGACATACTGGATCGGCCCGTGGTACGTCCCGCAGTGCTGGAAACTACGGCGCTGGGCGCGGCGTATGCGGCGGGCCTGGCAGTAGGCTTCTTCTCGAGCATAGAGGATTTGCGCGCGCGCTGGAGCGTCGATCAAACGTGGAAGCCGCAGATGGAATCGGCGCGGCGGCAGGAATTGTACGGGTTCTGGAAGAAGGCCGTGACGCGGTCATTCGACTGGCTGTAGTTCACACGACACCCTGCAGGCGAGATAACGAGGAGCGAATGGCATCCAAATTCCTAGGCGAGTTCATGGGGACGATGATCCTCATTCTGATGGGCAACGGCAGTGTTGCCAACATGCTGCTGAAGCGCAGCAAGGCGGAGGGCACGGGGTGGCTGGCGATTACGGCGGGATGGGCATTCGCGGTGATGACCGGTGTCTTCACGGCAATTGCGTGCGGTAGTTCGGAGGCGCATCTCAATCCGGCGGTGACGATTGGCATGGCGATGCGCACCGGCGACTTTTCTAATGTGGCGCCTTTCATCCTGGCGCAGATGCTCGGCGCGATGGCCGGGGCCGTGCTGGTGTGGCTGAACTTCCTGCCGCATTGGGCCGTGACGCCGGACGGCGAAACCAAACTCGCGTGCTTTTCGACTTCGCCCGCCATCGACAGTCGCGGGGCCAACATACTTACCGAAGCCATGGGCGCGTTCGTGCTGATTCTGGTGGCCTCGTCGATGGGGTCGAAGGCGTCGGGCCCGCTGATTCCGGGACTGGGGCCGTACCTTGTGGGAATGCTGGTTTGGGCGATCGGGCTGTCGTTGGGCGGCACGACGGGATACGCGATCAATCCGGCGCGCGATTTGGGTCCGCGCATCATGCACGCGATTCTGCCGATTCCGCAGAAGGCGGGAAACAATTGGGGCTATGCGGTGGTACCGGTAATCGGACCGATCCTCGGTGGCGCAGTGGCCGGGCTTTTGGCGAGAACGATCGGATTCTGAGTGGTGGCTTGAGCTAAAATCCGAGAGGCGAACTATATGACAACCACACGCGTACTCGTCTTCGGAGCGGCCCTTTGGATAGCGCAGACGGCATTCGGGGCGGCGGCCATGAAAGTCCTGATCATCGACGGGCAGAATAATCACGACTGGAAGAAAACCACCCCCGTCTTGAAAAAGATTCTGGAAGAGACCAAATTATTCGAGGTGGATGTGTTGACCACGCCTCCCAAGGGCGGCGATTTCAGCGAGTTCAAGCCCGACTTCGCCAATTACAAATTGGTCGTCGGCAATTACAATGAGTACCCGACGGGCGACAAGTGGCCGGGAGCTGTACAATCAGCGTTCGAGCAGTACATGATCAACGGCGGCGCGTTCATTTCGTTCCACGCGGCCGATAATGCATTCCCGGAGTGGAAGGCGTACAACCTTATGATCGGGATTGGCGGATGGCTGGGACGGAACGAAAAATCGGGCCCTTATTGGTATTTCAAGGACGGAAAAGTGACACCCGATACCACGCCCGGCGGAGCCGGGAATCACGGAGCGCGGACTCCGTTCCTCGTGGTTACGCGCGATACCAAGCACCCCATCACCAAGGGACTGCCGGCGCAGTGGATGCACAACATCGACGAACTGTATTCGAAGATGCGCGGACCGGGCGAGAACATGAACGTGTTGGCGACGGCGATGAGCGATCCGGCCAATAAGGGCACTGGCCATGACGAGCCGATGCTGATGGCGCTGACGTACGGCAAGGGTCGTATCTTTCACACCACGTTGGGGCACGATGTCGAAGCCATGAACTGCGTGGGCTTCATCACGACCCTGCAGCGCGGCGCCGAATGGGCGGCGACGGGCAA
>JBDTPR010000202.1:0-10157 GCA_039932635.1 Candidatus Solibacter sp. | reverse complement strand
CCGCATCGGCCGGCTGTTGGAAGGCTGGCTGGTTGAAGAATCGGATCTCAAGCAGGCCGCTCGATTCGGTGATTTGGCGCAACGGGCGCGCGAATCCTTCAACCGGCGATTCTGGAATGAGCGAACCGGGTACCTTTTCGATGTGGTGGATGGCGAGGGCGGCGACGATGATTCATGTCGCCCCAATCAAGTGTTCGCGATTTCGCTGCCGCATCCCGTGCTCGACCCGAACCGGTGGAAGCCAGTCCTCGATACGGCGAAAGACAAGCTTTTGACGCCGGTCGGGTTGCGCTCGCTTTCGCCCGACCATCCCGACTACAAGCCCAGGTACGACGGCGACCTTCGTGCGCGCGACGCCGCCTATCATCAGGGCACGGTCTGGGCGTGGCTCATCGGGCCGTTCATAGACGCATGGCTCAAGGTGTATCCGGAGCGGCGCGAAGAAGCGCGCGGCTTCCTCAGCGGATTTGAATCGACCTTGGACGACGCATGCATCGGCTCGATCAGCGAAGTCTTCGATGCCGAAGAACCTCATACTCCGCGAGCCTGCATCGCGCAGGCCTGGAGCATCGCCGAGGTTCTCCGCTGTCACGTACTGCTCGGCTGACCTGGGGCTGCTCGATCGTATTGATGTGCGGTTTGTCGTACGTCACGGAATACCCGGCCCTATGAGCCCGGCCCCTCACGCTCGGCAACAATTACAATCTGCATGTCCTTAGCGCGGTCAATGATCTGTTGGATTGGATCTCTTGAGAAGGCCGGGCCCCAAGGCCCGGAGTGGGGCTTGGTAACAAATACCTGAGTCACTTCGTTGCGGCGCGCGAAATCGATCACAACGGAGGCGGTATCGACGCCTTCGAGAATCCGGGTCTCCAGACGCAGATTGCGGGCGAAGTTCAGGTGCTTTTCGATGGCTTCGCGCTCTCTCTCCGGAGCGTCGCCGAGATCTCCAGTGGGCTGAACGGCGACCGCGAAGCAGTCGGCGCCGAGAAAGTCGCTGACCCTTCGGGCGCGGCGGATCACCATCGCTGTCTTGGGATCAGTGGTGACTACTACGAGGATTTTGGGACGCTTGCTTCCTAGCTTGGGGACAGCGTGGTCGATCGCTGCGCGGTCATGCTCGCCCCCAATGCGATGTTCCACTTCATGGGCGGCTTCCCGCAATGTCAGCTCACGCAATGCCACGAGCGACGATTCGCGAAAGAAGTTCTGGAGAGCGTTCTGCGCCTTTTCGCGCCCATAAACTACGCCGCGTTCGAGGCGGTGCAGCAGAGCGCGAGGGGTCAAGTCCACCATTACGACTTCGTCCGCCTGCCGAACCATCCAGTCGGGAATGGTTTCGCGGACGCGAATGCCGGTGATGTGCCACACCTGATCGTTCAGGCTTTCCAGGTGTTGCACATTCATCGTGGTGAGGACGTCGATGGCGGCGTCGCGGAGCGCTTCCACGTCCTCCCATCGTTTACCACGCTCAGAGCCTGGAATATTGGTATGGGGAAATTCATCCACGGCGCACACGGCAGGCCGGCGCGCCAAGATCGCAGTAGTATCCATTTCCTCGAATTCCGATCCGCGGTAATCGACACGTTTGCGCGGCACGAGTTCCAGTCCTTCGACCTTCGCGATGGTCTCCACTCGCCCGTGCGATTCAAAATAGCCAACCACAACATCCACGCCACACGACCGCAGGTGTTGGGCCTCCTCAAGCATCTTGAAAGTCTTGCCGACGCCTGCCGCGTACCCCATGTATATCTTCAAACGTCCGCGTCTGGGGTCCCCGCTCATTGCGGAAACACCCGCACGTCTATGCCGCGCGAGAGTCGAATCAGCCTGTCCACCGGCGTTCCTCGCAGGCTCGGCCAAATCCCGGTACGTTGACTGTGTCCGATGAATAACTGCGTGATGCCCCGAGACTTGGCGAACTCAAGGAGGGCATCCACGGGGTCGTCGCCTTCCAGAACCTCGACCCTTGCTCCGGCGGCTTGAGCGGCCACCAACTTCTCATCGAGAGCCGTTTGATCCGCGGCAGAGATCTGCGGCTGATCGACGTAGACCGCGATCAACTCACCGTGAAACCGCTCCGCGATGGTCCGCGCGGCGGCGAGCATATCCTTCACGTTCGCTCGCGGGGTGATGCAGACCATGATGCGCTCGTGGGCGCCGGAATGCTGATGAATCCCGTGATCTTCCAGATACCTGCCTAGCTGATGATCGACGACGTCCGCGGTAAGCACGAGCGCCATTTCCCGCAACCTCGAGAGCTTTCGCCTGTGGCTGTCGGCTTCGCGTTGCTGTTCCGGGGATTGCTCCACCGGTTCCACGGCGGGAGCATCTACAATCTCTATCTCATCGGCGCTCTTGACGAATGAGATGGGTACCGTTTCGTTGACGTGCTTGCCTGTGATCGCCTCCACCGCGTCGCGAATTTCAGCGATGTATTGAATGTTGATGGATCCGATCACCTTGATTCCGGACGCGACCAGATCCT
Organism: Candidatus Solibacter sp.; assembly: GCA_039932635.1. Lineage (GTDB taxonomy): Bacteria > Acidobacteriota > Terriglobia > Bryobacterales > Bryobacteraceae > Solibacter. The sequence goes on along the minus strand of JBDTPR010000202.1, from coordinate 7,669 downwards.
GGACATCCTGCCACCGCTCCGCATTTCGAAGGCCGGGCGGGTTGGCGTACGCAAGGCCATCGATCACGCAAATGGCGGGGTGACGGCGGATGATCGCGTCCACATCGATCGCGGTGAACTGGCCGACAATTCTGGGAGGAATCACGTCGAGTTTCTGCAGGACTTCTGCGACCTCCGACGGAACGTTTGGCTGCACGGCGCCCAGTACAATATCCTGGCCGCGCTCGCGGCGCCTGCGCGCTTCGTCCAGCATGCGAAACGTCTTGCCCACCCCTGAGGCATAGCCGAGAAAAAGTTTGAGATGGCCCTTTCGAACGGACGCTTCTTCGGCCTGAACCGCACGGAGAAACTCCTCAGGTGTCCTGCGCCGGGTGTCGCTCATCATTGGCGTTCTTGCAGCCATTATCGCTTCGCAGAGAGCTGCCGGTCGAGTGCAAGATTCAGCCGCAGCACATTTACCCGGCTTTCGCCCAGGATCCCGAGTTCCGGCCCCTCCGTTGCCGCGGCGATCAGTCGATTCACCTGCTCCACCGCCACTCCCCGCGTTTTGGCAACCCTGCCCGCCTGCGCCGCGGCATTGGCCGGGCTGATGTGCGGATCGAGCCCCGAGGCCGACGACGTTACCGCGTCCGCCGGGATCGGCGACTTGGCCGTGAAACGCAGCGGCGACTTGGCGTCATTGAACGCCTTGATGAGCTTCACGTCGTCGAGCTCGCCGCCGGCATCCTTGAACTGCTCGAGTGCGACCGACGACTCATACGGTATGCCGTTGTCCACGCAGTAGTGCACGAGCCTGAGACTGACGCCGTCGTAGTCAACCACCTCGTTCTTCTTTTCGTCGATCTTAGTGGTTCCGCGCAGAAGTTTGGCGCTCGTCGGGCCCAGATTCGACCCGCTGCTGGAGGCCGCGTCGTAACCGTTCCCGGCCGATGAAGGCCGCGGCCGAAAATACTCGGGCTTGCTAAACGCCTGCCCGATCAAATCCGAGCCGATCAGCTTACCGCCGGCTGTCACCAGGCTGCCGTTCGCCTGGTGCGGAAATACCGCCTGGCTGACGCCTGTAATCGCCAGCGGATAGAGCACGCCGAGCAGAACCGTCATAAAGATCTTGATGCGAAGTCCGGGTAAAATTTGTTCCCACATAAATTTCTCCTTTACGCTAAATGCAGTGCCGCCAGCAGCCGGTCGATCAGCCAGATTCCTGGAAACGGCGCAATGATTCCGCCGACGCCGTAGATCAACAGGTTGCGCCGCAGCAGGCTGGCCGCGTCCAGCGGACGGTACTTCACGCCCTTCAGCGCCAGCGGAATCAGCACGATGATGATCAGCGCGTTGAAGATCACGGCCGATAACACCGCGCTCTGCGGCGTGTGCAGGTGCATGATGTTGAGTTGCCCCAGAGCTGGGTAGGTGGCCATAAACATCGCCGGAATGATCGCGAAGTACTTCGCCACATCGTTGGCGATGGAGAACGTGGTCAGCGCGCCGCGCGTGATCAGCAACTGCTTGCCGATCGCCACCACCTCGATCAGCTTGGTCGGATTGCTGTCCAGGTCCACCATATTGCCGGCTTCCTTCGCCGCCATGGTGCCCGTATTCATCGCCACACCGACGTCTGCCTGCGCGAGCGCCGGCGCGTCGTTTGTGCCGTCGCCGCTCATCGCCACCAGGCGTCCGGCGGCCTGCTCTTTGCGGATGTACTCGAGCTTGTCCTTCGGCGTCGCCTGCGCGAGGAAGTCGTCCACGCCCGCCTCCGCCGCGATGGCCGCCGCCGTCAGCGGGTTGTCGCCGGTGATCATAATCGTGCGGATCCCCATCCGGCGGAGCTGACTGATTCGCTCCTTCATGCCGCCTTTGACAATGTCCTTCAGGTGAATCACGCCGAGGGCGCGCTGGCCATCCGCCACCGCCAGCGGCGTGCCGCCACTGCGCGCGATGCGGTCCGAAATCTCGAACAGGCTCGGGGACACCTCGCCGCCGCGCTCCTGTACGAATTTGATTATCGCCTCGGTGGCGCCTTTACGCAGTTGGCGGCCGTCCAGGTCGACTCCGCTCATCCGCGTGTATGCCGAAAACGGGATGAATGCGTGCTCCGGTACATGACGGCCTCTCAGGGCGTACCGCTCCTTGGCCAACACCACTACCGACCGGCCTTCAGGCGTCTCATCGGCAAGACTCGATAACTGCGCCGCGTCCGCCAGTTCCGCCTCGGTGACGCCCGGAATCGGCAGAAACTCCACGGCCTGGCGATTGCCCAGCGTGATCGTTCCGGTCTTATCGAGCAGCAGCGAATTGACGTCGCCCGCCGCCTCGACCGCCTTGCCGCTCATCGCCAGCACATTATGTTGCATCACCCGGTCCATACCCGCGATGCCGATCGCCGAGAGCAGTCCGCCAATGGTCGTCGGAATCAGGCACACCAGCAGCGAAATCAGCACCGCCACGGTGGGCACGGACCCCGATCCCGACTGCGCCACGCTGAATGCGGAATACGGCTGCAGAGTGATCACGGCCAGCAGGAAGATCAGAGTCAATCCCGCGATCAGGATGTTGAGCGCGATCTCGTTCGGCGTCTTCTGCCGCTCCGCGCCCTCCACGAGCGCGATCATTCGGTCCAGGAAAGTCTCGCCGGGGTTCGAGGTGATTTTGATTTTGATCTGGTCCGACAGCACCTTGGTGCCGCCGGTTACGGCGCTACGGTCGCCGCCCGATTCGCGAATGACCGGCGCGCTCTCACCCGTGATCACCGACTCATCAACCGTCGCGATGCCCTCGACAACCTCACCGTCTCCCGGGATCATCTCGCCGGCGTCGCACAACACCACGTCGCCGGCACGCAAGGCCGATCCCGGAACCTGTTCGATGCCTCCTCGCGCGTTCACACGCCTGGCAATCACGTCGGTCTTCGACTTCCGCAGGGTGTCGGCCTGAGCCCTGCCGCGAGCCTCCGCCATTGCTTCGGCGAAGTTCGCGAACAGCACCGTGAACCACAGCCATAGCGTGATCTGGAACTGGAAGCCGATGTCTCCCTTACCCACGAACAGATCGCGGAACAGGAGCAGCGTCGTCAGCGCCGCCCCCACCTCCACTACGAACATCACCGGATTCCTGAGCAGCGTGATCGGATTCAGTTTGACGAACGACGCCCGCAGCGCGCGCCCGGCGATTTCCGGGTCGAGCAGCGGTCGCGAGCGCGCCAGTTTCTTCGGCATCAGCGACGTCGGGTCGCTCGCCGGAGTCTGCTGCGTATTCGGTTCGGTCTGGGTACTTGTGGACATATTGTTTTCCTCTACGGCAATGTCTTAGAAAAGGCGGCCTCCGTGCATGAGGTAGTGCTCGACGATCGGTCCCAGCGACAGTGCCGGGAAGTAAGTCAAAGCGCCGACGATCAGCACAGTTCCCACCAGCAGCCCGACAAACAGCGGCCCATGTGTCGGAAATGTACCCGACGTGGCGGGGATCTTCTTCTTCGCCGCCAGGCTCCCGGCCGCCGCCAGCAGCGGGATCAGGAACAGGAATCGCCCGATCCACATCGACAGCCCGATGGTCAGGTTGTACCAGGGCGTATTGGCCGAGATTCCCGCGAACGCGCTACCGTTGTTGGCCGTGCCGCTCGCGTATGCGTACAGGATCTCGCCGAAGCCATGCGCGCCGTTATTGTTGATGTTCGCGATCGCGGCGCCCGGCGGATTCCAGTAGCCCTTCGCCGGGAAGTCAATGACCGAGCTCAAGGCGGTAAAGACGAGCACGCTGGCAGCGGTCGCAATTACGGCTAGCATGGCCATCTTGACCTCTTTCTTCTCGATCTTCTTGCCCAGGTACTCGGGCGTCCTGCCCACCATTAGCCCCGCGATGAACACCGCCAGGATGCAGTACAGCAGGATGCCGTACAGCCCCGCGCCGACGCCGCCGAAGATGACCTCGCCGGTCAGGATGTTGAACAGCGGGACCAGGCCGCCGATCGGCGTGTAGCTGTCGTGCATCGAGTTGACCGCGCCGCAACTTGCGTCCGTGGTCACGGTCGCATACAGCGCCGAGTTCACCACGCCGAACCGGACCTCTTTGCCCTCCATGTTTCCACCCGGCTGACCCGCCGACGCTGTGGTCTCGATTCCCAGTTTTGCCATCAGCGGATTGCCCGCCTGCTCGAAGCCGTAGCAGACGAAGACGCCAATCAGAAACATCACGGAGAAGGCAGCGAAGATCGCCCAGCCCTGCCGCGTGTCGCCCACCATCTTGCCGAAGGTGTACGTCAGGGCGCCCGGGATCAAAAAGATCATGAACATCGACGCCAAATTCGTCAGCGGCGTCGGATTCTCGAACGGATGCGAGGCATTCGCATTGAAGAATCCGCCGCCGTTCGTGCCGAGCTGCTTGATCGCCTCCTGCGACGCCACCGGTCCCTGCGCGATGGTTTGCTTGGCGCCTTCGACGGTCGTAGCAGAGGTGTAGGCGTTGAAATTCTGGACCATGCCCTGCGACACCAGGAACAACGCGCCGATCAGGCAGATGGGCAGGAGAACGTAGACCGTAGCGCGCGTCACGTCTACCCAGAAATTCCCGATGGTCTTCTTTTCCTGCCGCGCGAAACCACGCACCAGCGCGATGGCGATCGCTATACCCGCCGCCGCCGAGGCGAAGTTTTGCACCGCCAGGGCCGACATCTGCGTGAAGTAGCTCATGGTCGTCTCGCCGACGTACGCTTGCCAGTTCGTGTTGGTCACGAAGCTGGTCGCCGTGTTGAAGGCGGAATCGGGAGCGATGGTGCTCGCCCCGAACCCCTGAGGGTTCAGCGGCAGCATACCCTGGATGCGCTGCAAAAGGTACGTCAGCAGAAATCCGAAGATACTGAAGCTGAGCAGCGAGGCCGTATAGTGGGTCCACTTCTGCTCTACATCTTCCTTGACGCCCGACGCTTTGTAGGTGAGGACTTCGAGCCATCGGAGCACCGGATGGAGGAAGGTGCGTTGCCCTTCGAACACCTTCGCCATGTAGGATCCAAGGGGCTTCGCGCACGCCAGGATCAGTGCGAAGAACAACAGAATCTGTAATACGCCTGCGGTGGTCATAGTATCCTTTCAAAACCTCTCGGGCCGGAGCAGAGCGTAGACCAAATACACGAATAGCCCTACTGAGGCGATGCCTGCGATAACATAGTCCATTGTTTTTCTCCTAGAGCTTGTCGCAGGCCTTAGTGAAGGCCCAGCACACAAGCAGGAATCCACAACCTATTGCCATATAGAAAATATCCAGCATGGAACTTACTCCGTTTCTGTAAAGATGACTTCGTGACCGGCGTTTCGAAGCCTTCGTGCAAGGAGCGTTTCCGCTGTCGGCCACCAGCGTTTGCGCCCGCCCATCACGATCAGCGACCGGGGCGTAAGAACGCGCATCAGTGTCTCAATGCGATCGCGGCACAAGTACAACATCACCTTCGTTTCCACCGGACTTTCACTGGCCATCACGTGAAAGCGCCGCTCGTTCCAGTCGATCAAGATGGGAGGACTTGTCAGAGGAAGGGGATAAGGAACTATTTGCGGAACGACCAGTGTGATGTGGCCGCTCAAACGGCTCGCCAGATCCCCGGCGTGTCTCAGTGCTTCCAGAGTTGCCGCGACAGTGGTGAACACGACGGAGATATTGAGCCCCAATTCTGCCTGTTGTGTTTTGGCCGGCAGGGGCAATGCCGCTCTTGTCGCCAAAATCCGCTCAAGTGCCAATAACATCTCGTTTCTCGCCTCCACACCCAAGCGTAAAGACAAGGGGCTGAAGAAGTCATAGAGAAAGCATGAAGATTTTATAAAGATGAAAATCAGCTCACTCGGGATCGGGTCGGACACTAAAGCGATAGCCAACCCACGGTTCCGTAGTGATGTACTCCGGAGCGTCGGGATTTACCTCGATCTTCTTTCGCAGCGTCTTGATAAACACTCGAAGGTAGTCAACCTGGTCCCCATAATCAGGACCCCAAACTGTCTGCAAAAGTTCGCGATGCGAGACCGCTTTGGGGGCGTGATGCGTCAGGCAGCGGAGGATCTCGAATTCCTTGGGAGTCAGGTGCGAGGTTGTGCCCCCGATCATGACAGTCCGAGCCGCGAAATCAATCGACAACGCCCCGGCACGAACCCTCTCCGGTGACGATTGCGGTAGAGCAGGCACCCGCCGCAAAGCCGCTCGGATCCGCGCCAGCAGTTCTGGCGTGCTGAACGGCTTAACCACGAAATCGTCCGCTCCGGCATCCAGGGCCTCAACCTTCGCGTTCTCCGTGTTGCGAACCGTGAGCATGATGATGGCGACATTGCTGTCGTGACGAATCGCCTGGCAGGTTGCAATGCCGCCCATGCCTGGCATGTTGATGTCGAGCAGCACGAGGTCGGGTCGAAACTCGCGCAGTTTTTCCAACCCCTCCTCGCCGGTCTTCGCGTCGTCCACTTCATAGCCGGCGCCGGTCAGCGTTGTCCGCATGATCCGGCGAATCTGCGGTTCATCGTCAATGACCAGGACCCGGCCTGCGCTCATCTTGTTTGCTCCCGCTTGGCTTCCATGGGGATGGCCAGCCGGAATGTGGTTTCCCCAGGCCGGCTGGCTACCGTAAGATCCCCGTCGTGGGCGCGCGCAATCCCGTGGGCAATGCTCAGACCAAGGCCGGTACCCGGCATTCGCGTCTTTACGGAGGGGCTCCTCCAGAACCGTTCGAAAACATGGGACTGCTCGGCCACGGGGATTCCCTTGCCCTGGTCGGTCACCTCTACAAAGACACGTTCGTCAGCGGCGTAGACGGTGAGGAGGATGGGGGTTGCCGGTGGAGAATACTTCAGTGCATTGCCGACAAGCTGTTTGATGGCCAGCTTAATCAGGCGTCGGTCCACCAGAATTGCGGGTTCATGCCCATCGGCATGCACGTTAACGGTTCGACCGTCGATCTCTTTCTGCATGGAATCCACGAGTTCCCGAACGAGTTCCCCGAAGTGCGATGGCTCGAGGTGGACCTCTATTCTCGCCGTGTCCAGCCTTCCCATTTCGACGGCGTCGTCGATCAACTCGACCAGGTGCTGCGCCTCCTCGTCGGCGATCTTCAGCAATTCCGTCCTGACTTCAACCGGTTGGTCCGGCGTGGACAACATCGAAGTAGTAGCGCCCAGAATCGAGGTCAAGGGAGTCTTAAATTCGTGCGCCATGGCGTCGATCAGCGTCGTCCTCAGTTGTTCGCTCTGCCTCGCGACTTCAACCTGATGTGCCAGGTCTTGCGCTCTCGCACGCTCCAGCCCGATTGCGACCAGATTGGCGATGCCTTGCAGTACGGAATCCGGCGTCTTCGCCCCCTGCAGGGCCAGACTGGCGATCGGCTCTGCGCCAAGCCGCACCGCGGTAATGCTGCGACTGCAGGCAGGATCCGAAAAGGAGCTTCCATGCACAGCAGCATCACGTAATTGGTCGTCCATTCCTTCGAAATCCGACGGCCCGGCTCGATAGAGCTTGCCCGTGCGGCGATCGAACAAAACCACAGCTTGCAGTTGGAACACCTCCGCAAGTTTCAGGGCCAACTGCTTGGGAAACGGTTCGCCACCGTCAATCAAGAGGATGGCGCGGCTGAACGTGTAGAGCCGCTCCACGTCCTGCCGCCGTTCGATGGCATCGAGAGCTCTACTCTTAGCGGTCGTAGAGAGCC
>JBDTPR010000201.1:0-10165 GCA_039932635.1 Candidatus Solibacter sp. | reverse complement strand
GCATCCAGATTCACGCCCTTGATACCGACTGCTTCGGAGGCGTTGGTGCCGTAGTCCAGGTTCTGCGCCTTGTTGGAGTAGCGGCTGAGTCCGGCGCGCCCCTCTGTGATCAGGGTGGGACTGAACATGTGGACGTAGTTGATGCCGGCGCTCTGGGTGCGATTGACACCGGTTGCCGCGAAGCCTTTGCCGCCGCCGCCCGCGATGCCGAAGCGCCCGGGGTCTGTAACCACGGGACGCTGGAAGCTATACCGGACGCTGAGGCGATTGGCGTCGTTGACCTGGTAATCGAACTTGGTGTCGAAGGCGTTGTAGTCCTTGCTGCGCGTGGTGGCGCTGGCGTAGTTCTGGGTGATGCCGGCGCCGAAATTAGGCAGGGGCACCATGCTGACGAGCTTGGTTGCAATCGGCGAGATACGGTTGGCGGGGATGATGTTATTGGCGAAAGGGGTGCGTCCGACGCCGGTATCGTTGTTGCCTGTGGCGGGGTCGTAAATGACGGCCTTGGCGATCTGGCTGGAGAAGTTGCCGCTGCGGAAATCGGAGCCCGGGACGGTGATGATGAAGCCGTCGCCGCGGCGGTCCTTGATCTGCAGAAAGTCGCCGAAGATGAACATTTTGTTCTTTTTGATTGGCCCACCGACGTTGAAGCCGTAATAGTTATAGGTGGTGACCGGTTTCTTGGGCTGGAACGTGTCGCGCGCGCCCAGGAAGCTGTCGGCATGCGACCAGTAAGCCGCACCGTGCAATGCGTTCGTGCCCGATTTCAGCATGATGTTGGTGACGGCGCCGCCGGCGCGTCCCAGCTCGGCTTCGTAGTTGCTGGTGCTGACGTCCACCGTTTCCAGCGCCTCGATGGGTGGGATCAGGGCGGTGAGCAGACCGGTGCGCTGGTTGTTGTCCACGCCTTCGAATTGCACGTTGTTGCCTAAGCGGCTGACGCCGTTGACCTGGGTGGCGAGGGAACTCTGGGAATTGAAGAACTCGGAGTGGGGCTGGAAAGCGCGTGACGTGCCTGGCACCAGATTGAGAAGCCCCTGGAAGTTGCGGTTGTAGCCGAGCGGAACGTTGGCAACCTGCACGGCTTCGATTTTGCGTCCTGTATCGGAGCGATCGGTCTGCAGCTGGGCGACCTCGGCGGTGACAATGACGGTTTCATTTACCTGGCCGGGTGTGAGGACCAGATCGACGCGGACGCTGGTGTTGACGAGCAAGTCAACGCCTTCGCGTACGCTGGTGCGGAAGCCGGTTCGTTCAGCGGTAACCTTATAGGTGCCGGGTTCCAGCGATGGAAATGAGTAGTTGCCGCTGTCGTTGGCTTCGGTACTGCGTCCGAGGCCGGTTTTGGTTTCGGTGATGACGACTTTCGCGTTGGGTACGGCGCCGCCGGAAGAATCGGTGATGGCGCCGAGCATACTGCCAGTTACCGCTTGACCAAATAAGCCCCCGTTGAGAATCAGGAGCGATGCGGCCAGCATAAGGACAATCGTTTTGAAGCGCATACTAACCTCCCTACGTACGTGGTATCAGAGATTTAGACCGGTACCTCTAAAGCAACCCATTCGGGAGTATAACTCAGCTTGTGTTCGCGCGCACTGATGTCTGGCGTGGTGTCTGGCGCGGAACGGAACGGAGCGCGGCCCGATTGCGTTAAGCTATCCATGAATGCGGAGGGTGAATTGATCGGCCTGTGGTTGCTCTCCAAGGGCCTGATGGCGGGATTGGCGATCGCGGTGCCGGTGGGTCCGGTCAACGTGATGTGCGCGTCGCGCACGCTCACGCGCGGACGGCTGGCCGGTCTGATGTCGGGACTCGGTGCGGCCACCGCGGATGCCCTGTACGGCGGTATCGCGGCGTTCAGTATCACCTTTGTTATTCAATTTCTGCAACGCCAGGAATTCTGGATCCGCGTGATCGGCGGCTTGCTTTTGATGGGTATCGGGGTGATGTACTTCCGCAAGCCGGGCCAAGCGACGATTCAGCGGGAGGAGCGCCGCGATGTGCACTCCGATTACGTTTCCAGCCTGCTGCTCACGATGACGAATCCGACGACGGTGCTCTCGTTTCTGGCGGTGTTGGCGGGCTTAGGAATGTCGGAACATCGCCAATGGTGGCTGACCTTCCTGTTGGTGGCGGGTATCTTCTGCGGGTCGATGCTGTGGTGGGTGGTGCTGGTGCTGGTGATCAATCGGTTCCGCGACCGCTTCGACCAACACGCAATGACGTGGATGAATCGCATCGCGGGCCTGGCGATTTGCGCGTTTGGAATTGTGACGCTCCTGACTGGCCTCCGGCACGGTCGCTGAAAGTAGATTAGCCATCTGCAGCCACCGTCAACATGGGTTCGGCTTTGATCTGGCGACGCCGGAGGGCGGATGGCGTATTCTCTCCGTTTTCCTCTGCGCCGCTGCTTCTCTCCGTTGAACTCGCAATCTCGAAGCACGAGCCCCCAAATTTGTTTACGCGAAACGCACCGGCGCATCCCCGCGTCCTTTGATATAGTTACGCTAGAAGTACGCCTATGCGATCCATAAAAGTCGTTCTCCCTTGCGCGGCCATGATTCTGGTGGTAACGGGTCTTCTCGTCGGTCAGACGCAGGGTCCCCTCAAGGACCCCGGTTCCACCGTGGCGCGTCCCCGCAAAACCACCCCAGATGGCAAAGCCCCCGAGGAAGAACTGCCCAAGATCCCTTCGAAATTGAAGCGCGATCCGGCCACCCAGCCCCCCGGCGATGTAGCCCGCTTCAAACTCGATGTGGACGTCGTCACCCTCGACGTGGCAGTGATCGATAACAAGGGCCACTTCATTCCTGGAATTCCCGCGGGCAATTTCCGCATTCTCGAGGACAACGTACCCCAACAGATCCGCAAGGTCGATATGGGCGAGGCTCCCATGACCATCGCCATGGTCATCGAGTTCAGCAATCTCTTCCAGAAGTACTGGAGCCAAGCCTGGTACCAGACCCTCCAACTCGCCTGGGGTTTCGCCGAGAGCCTCAAGCCCGAAGACTACGCCGCCGTCGTCGCCTACGACATCCGTCCCGAAATCCTCGCCGATTTCACCACCGACAAGAGCAAAATCCGTGAGGGCCTGGACCGCCTCAAGATCGCCGCCTTCTCCGAAGCCAACATGTTCGACGCGGTCACCGACACCGCCGAGCGCATGAGCGAAATCGAAGGCCGCAAAGCCATCCTGTTGATTACCAGCGGCATCGACACCTTCAGCAAGATCACCTACGATCAGACCCGCAAGAAGTTGCAGGAAGCCGGCGTACCCGTCTACTCCATCGGCCTCATGCAGATGCAGCGCGATATGGCGGATGCCTATGGCGGCTTAAATGGACCGCAGCGCCTCGAATTCCTGCAAGCCGATAACGAACTCCGCACCTTCGCCAAAGAAACCGGTGGCGCTGCTTACTTCCCTAAATTCCAAGGCGAGTACAACCAGATCTTTCAGATGCTCCACCAGGCACTGCGGAATCAGTACGTACTAACCTATCAGCCCAGCAACAGCAAGCACGATGGCGCCTTTCGCAAGATCAAAGTGGAACTGATCAATCCCGCCACCAATGAGCCGCTGCCCGTGAAGGATGAAAAAGGCAAGCCCATCAAGTATTCCATCGTCGCCAAGTCCGGCTATAAAGCGCCCCGCGCGGTGGAATAGCATCCAAGAAATCACGCAAGTGGCGATTGTCAAGAAGTGAATCTCGCGGCTTTCCAAGGCGATGCAAATCCGTTGACATTGGCGTTACGCCTCTGTTACGCTCCTACACGTTCCGCTAATGAAAACTGCTTCTTTGCCCCCGAGTGTTCTCCTTGTCGATGACAATCGCGATGGACTGTTGGTCCGCCGCTCCTTACTGGAAGAAATCGGGTGCTGTGTCCAAATCGCCATCAACCCTGAAGATGGACTCAAACTTTTTCAGGCCGGGAAATTCGATATAGTGGTCACCGATTACCGCATGCCGCGCATGGATGGCACTGAGTTGATCCGCCAAATCCGTCTTTTGGACCCGAATGCCCGAATCATCATGCTTTCCGGCTTTGTGGAACCGCTCGGGCTCACCGAGTTGAATACCGGCGCCGACGCGGTCATCTCCAAGAGCGCCAACGAACCTGCACATCTGATGCGGTCCGTAAAGCGCCTCTTGAATCGCGGCGTACGCAAGCCGCCGGCTTCGCAAAAAGCTCCGCGCAGGCGTGCAAACGTAGTCGGTTAATCGTAAAAAATCTGTCACACTGGAACCGTGGTGCTTTCGCTCCTTCGTTTCATATCGCTTTGTCTGGCGTGGACCCTTGCCTTCGGTGCGCCTCCGGCTACGCCTCGCAAGTCCGCTGCCGCGTCGAAGCCTGCCTCGGGCGCAGCCCCGCATAAAGCCTCCGCCACCGTGCGGCGCTGGATGAAGACCATGACCCTGCGCGACGAGGTCGCCCAGCTGATTTTCGTTTCCTTCCACGGAGCCGCGCCCAATTCGCGTTCGCGCGAGTACCGTAAATTCATGGCGCAGATCCGCGATACCAAGGTCGGCGGCCTGATCCTCGTCAACTGGTCCAACGGGCGCGTCATTCAAAAAGCCGAGCCCTACGCCGTCGCAGCTTTCCTCAATCGCATGCAGCGCCTCGCCAAGACTCCCCTCATGGTTAGCGGAGATTTCGAGCGCGGCGCCTCCATGCGCGTCAACGGCACCACGATCTTCCCTCACGCCATGGCCTTCGGCGCCGCCGGCAATCCCGCCTACTCGCGCTACGAAGGCGAAGTCACCGCCCGCGAAGCCCGCGCCCTGGGCGTGCACTGGCTCTACTATCCCGTCGCCGACGTCAACAACAACCCCGACAATCCCATCATCAATATCCGCGCCTACGGCGAGAACCCCCAGGCGGTCGCCGCCCAAGTGGTCGCCTTCACCGAGGGCGCCCACTCCGATAAAAAGAATTACGCGCTCACCACCGTCAAACATTTCCCCGGCCACGGCGACACCGCCGTCGATAGCCACATGAACATGCCCACCATCACGGTGGATCGCGAGCGCCTCGACCGCGTCGAACTCGTCCCCTTCAAAGCCGCCATCGATGCCGGTGTGGATTCCGTCATGACCGCGCACATCGCCATGCCGGGCATCACTCCGCCGGGCATCCCCTCCACGCTCTCTTCCGCTGTCCTCACCGACCTTCTCAAGAAAGATCTCGGTTTCAAAGGCATCGTCGTCACCGACGCACTCGAGATGGCTGGCATCGTCAAGGCCTTCTCCACTGGCGACGCCGCCGTACGCGCCCTCGAAGCCGGCGCCGACGTTCTGCTCATGCCCACCGATCCAGACGCCGTCGTCAAAGCCGTCGCCGCTGCCGTGCAGAGCGGACGCCTCACCCGCCAGCGCATTCAGGAAAGCGTCATCAAGATCCTCTCCGCCAAGGAGAAGTTGGGTCTCGACCGCAAACGCTTTGTGGACCTCGAAAGCATCGGCGATACCGTGGACTCGCCCGAGAGCAATGAGAAGGCGCAGGAGATTGCCGATCACGCCGTGACCCTGGTGCGTAATGGGCGCTCCATGATTCCGCTCGCCGCCCCCGAGAAGGCCTGCTTCATCGTGATGCCGGAAAATCGCAATTCGTCGGAAGGCGCTGCGTTCATTCAGGAAGTGCGCAAGGCGGCGCCGCGCGCCCAATTGAACACCTGGGACAACAGTTATTCCCGTGACCAGCTCGATCAGGCCGTCGGCGGCCTCACCGCGTGCGAAACCTTCGTGGTTGCGGCCTTCACTTCTGTCGGCGCTTATCGCGGCATGGTAGGCATGTTGGGCGGGGAACTGCCGCATGCGCTGGAAGCGCTGATCGCGTCCGGCAAGCCAGTCGCGCTGATCGCCCTGGGCAATCCCTACGTGCTGCGCAACTTCGGCGGAGTCACGGCTTATCTCGCGACCTTCAGCAACGTGCTGCCCAGCGAAATCGCGGCCGCGCGAGCCATCCTGGGCGGCATCGCCATCACCGGACACCTGCCCGTCGCCATTCCCGGACAGGCCGCCTACGGAGAAGGCATCCAACTCCGCGCGAAACAGTAGAACGGGCACCCAACCCTAACATCGGCAATAAGGAGTCCCCCCGCAGGCAGCGCGCTACAATAAACGATCGATGAATCTCTTCACCATTCCCCCACAAAAAGTGGTGATGGTGCTGTTTGCGATCCTCCTGGCAGCAGCCCTGTTCGACATCATGTACCGCCGCATCCCCAACTGGATTACCGTCACCGGAGTGGTGCTCGGTCTCGCCATAAATACCCTGATCGGCCCGCCAGAGGCCGGCATTCTTTTCTCACTGGTGGGACTTTTGGTGGGCTTCTCGATCTACGCGGCACTCTACGCGCTGCGCGCCATGGGAGCCGGAGACGTCAAACTGATGGCGGCCATCGGAGCCCTGGTAGGCTGGGAGCGTTGGTTCGGAATCTTCTTCATCACCGCGCTGATCGGCGGCGTCATGGCCGTGATCCTGGTCGTTTCGCGCGGACGCCTGAAGAAAACCATGTTCAATGTCGGCTTCATCCTCAGCGAAATGAAACACGCCCGCCCGGCCTACCTGGCCAATGAAGAACTCGACGTCAAAAACAAGAAGGCCCTCGGCCTTCCGCACGGAGCAGTCATCGCGGTGAGCACGGTATTCTACCTCGCGATCGCCGCGAACCTCGTCAAGTAAGGAAAGGTTGGAACGCATGCAGGCGGTATTCTTCGAAGGCAATCGGACGTTTCGGGTCGGCCAGAGTGTACCCGTGGAACCAGGCCCTGGACAGGTACAACTCCGCGTCGCCTATTGCGGACTCTGCGGTACAGACCTACACCTCTACCACGGCGCCATGGCCCACCGCCTCACCCTGCCTCACGTCATGGGCCATGAAATGTCGGGCGTCATCGAGCGCGTCGGCGGCGGCGTCACAGGCTGGAACCCCGGCGACCGCGTCACCGTCCGCCCGCTCGATCCCTGCGGCAACTGTCCTGCCTGCGCGGCCGGGCACAGCCACATCTGCCACAATCTCAAATTCATCGGCATCGATACGCCGGGCGCCCTGCAAGGCCAGTGGACCGTGCCCGCCCACACCCTCCACCGCCTCCCCGACTCGCTCGACCTCCGCGAAGGCGCCATGGTCGAACCCATCGCCGTGGCCTGCCACGACGTGCGCATGAGCGGACTCCGCGACGGTGAATTCGCCGCTGTCATCGGCGGCGGCCCAATCGGCATTCTGGTCGCTCTCGTCGCTCAGGCGCGAGGCGCCCGCGTGGTGATGGCAGAGGTCAACGCCTTCCGCCTCCAACTGGCGCGCGATCTCGGCATCGACGCCGTCAACCCGCTCGAAGTCGATCTCCCCGCACTGGTCAACCAGCGCACCGCCAATGCCGGCGCCGACGTGGTCTTCGAAGTCTCCGGCTCGCAGGCCGGCGCCGACATGATGACCAAACTGCCGCGCACCCGCGGCCGCATCGTCGTCGTGGCGATCTACGGGGAAGCGCCCAAGGTGGACCTCTTCCGCTTCTTCTGGCGCGAACTCCAACTCTCTGGAGCCCGCGTTTATGAGCCCGAGGATTTCGACCTCGCCATCCAACTCGCCTCTGCCAAACGCCTGCCCCTGCCCCAACTGATCACCGACGTGCTGCCCCTTGCCGGCCTCGAAGAGGCCATGCTGCGCATGGAAAAGGGCGGCAACTGCATGAAGATTCTCGTAAGCTGTACGGAAGCGTTCTGAGACAATCGCTGTGACAATCCTCGACAAATTTAATCTGAGCGGCAAGACCGCTCTCGTCACCGGAGCCCGGCGCGGCATCGGTATGGCGATGGCCATTGCCCTGGCCGAAGCCGGTGCCGACATCGTCGCCACCAGCGCCACCATGGAGACAGAGGACAGCGCCGTCGCGCGCGAAGTCGCCGCCCGCGGACGCAAGTGCTGGACCTTGGCCTGCGATCTCTCCGACCGCCCGGCCGTCTACGCCTTCGTCGAAAAGGTCAAACGCGAATGCCCGCCCATCGACATTCTGGTCAACAACGGCGGCTCCATCCTACGCAAGCCCGCGGCCGAGCATCCCGACGAATTCTGGGACAAGATCATCGAGATCGATCTCAGCGCCCAGTTCATTCTGGCGCGAGAATTCGGACGCGACATGCTCGCGCGAGGGGCAGGGAAGATCGTCTTCACCGCGTCCCTCCTCAGTTTCCAGGGCGGCATCACCGTCCCGGGCTATGCCGCCGCCAAGGGCGGGGTCGCGCAGTTGACCAAAGCTCTGGCCAATGAATGGGCCGGCCACAACGTGCAGGTGAACGCAATCGCCCCCGGCTACATCGCCACCGACAACACCACCGCCCTGCGTGCCGACCCGGCGCGCAATTCCGCGATTCTCTCGCGCATCCCCGCCGGTCGTTGGGGCGAAGCTGAAGACTTGGCCGGAGCCGTAGTCTTCCTGAGTTCACCTGCGTCTGATTATGTAAGTGGAACCGTCCTGACCGTGGACGGAGGTTGGATGGGTAGGTAGCACTGGACTTGTGAGGCAGGCCGGAGTCTTCCAGCCTGCCTCAACACCCGAATCCGAATTACCCGATCGACCAGCCCTTGCGGACCGCCGGGGTCAGATACTTATTAGCTTCGGCGTTATTCGTGAACTTCATCTTCGCGGGATCGTATTCGAGTTTGCCTTCCACGCGGAGGGCGACCACGCCCAGCAGCATCCACTCCACGAACGGGGCCGACACATTGAAGTTCGAGCAAGCCGGATCGCCGCCCTTGCAGGCGCGGATCCAATCGCGGTAGTGGCCCGGCGAGCGGGTCAACAGCGGCGACGGGAACTTGTAGTCGCGCATTTTTTCAACCGGCAGGAGGCGGGTCTGCTCACCATAAGTTCCGGTGGTGATCATGCCCTTCTCCCCCATAAAGAGGCTGCCGTTCGGAGTCACCCGCAGCCGTTCTCCGCCCGGCAAATAGGCGTCGTTCCACTGGAAAACGTTGCCGACGAAACCCGTGGGCGCCGGGCGCGGACCCGGCTGCTGACCTTGGCCCTGACCTTGGCCCGGACGGCGGATGCTCGGCAGATCGCCGAAGTATTCGTTCTCCGGAGCGCCGGCAATTTTGGGCTGCTCCTTCATGCCGTCATACCAGTAGAGCGTCACCGGACCCATATTGCCGCGCGCCGGGAATTCGAACTTAATGGTGGACGTCTTGGGGAACATGAAATCGCTGACGCCCTCCTTCTTGATGCATTCCACCGACGACGGCGTACCGAGCTTCAGCGCCATATTCGGAGCGCCCAGAATGTGGCACGCCATATCGCCCAGCGCGCCGCAGCCGAAATCGTAGAAGCCGCGCCAGTTGAAGGGCTGATAGAAATTGCCGCCGAAACGCGGTTCCGGATACCCCTCGCCGCCCTGCGTGTAGTCCCGCGGGTTCGCGATGCCCAGCCACAGATCCCAATCGAGCGTCGCCGGCACCGGCGAAGAGGCTGGAATCTTGGTGAGCCCCTGCGGCCAGATCGGCCGATCCGTCCATGCGTGGACTTCTTTGACGGCGCCGATTTCGCCCGCCCAGATCATCTCCGCGACCTGCCGTGTGCCTTCGTTGGAGTAGCCCTGGTTACCCATCTGCGTGGCCACTTTGTACTTGTTGGCAGCCTCCACCATCATGCGCGCTTCTTTAACTGTGCGGACCAGCGGCTTCTGCGTGTACACGTGTTTGCCGCGCTCCATGCAGGCGATGGCGGCCGCCGCGTGCATGTGATCGGGAATGGTCACGATCACGGCATCGATGTTGTTCGCTTCCTTGTCCAACATCTTGCGGAAATCTTTGTACTTGGGAGCCTTTTCGAACTCCTTGAATTTGCCTTCCGCGCGCTTTTCGTCCACGTCGCACAGCGCCACGATGTTCTCGGTGGGTGAGCACCCATCGATATCGTTGTTCGCCTTGCCGCCGGCGCCGATCGAGGCGATATTCAGTTTCTCATTCGGGGATTTGTAGCCCAGCGCCTTCAGTGAAGGAGTGCTACCGAATCCGCCAGCCGGGACCGCGCCTGCCAGCAGCGATCCATAGAAGAAATGTCGTCGAGTGAAATCAAAAGCCATACGTGGGCACCCCTGAGGTTATCGTATCAAAATTCAACATTCGGACGAAGGGGTCGCGCTTCGGGTGTCGCAGCAAAGTAGT
>JBDTPR010000200.1:0-10165 GCA_039932635.1 Candidatus Solibacter sp. | reverse complement strand
GCGGTTGGCTGCGAGTTGTGCTGGGGTCGCCATAACTAAGGAAGTAGCATGGCGGGTGTGCGGGGGTTAGGGGTGGGGCTGTAAGCGATTGATGCAATTGGGAAGAAAGTTGGGATGTTGGTAGTAAAACGGTTTCCGGCATCGCATCGCATCCCTCGCATCCCGTATCGTTCGGCGGGAGAACTCGGTTCTTCCGATTCCTCAACGAATCCGTTGACTGGAAGGTGCATTCTGGATAGCTTTGTAGCTTCGGAGAAACGATTCATGAGGCTACGTTTAATCGCTCTGTTTGTATGCGGCGCGGTCCTGATGCCGGGCCAGCCGTCCGGGAAGGCGATCATCGGCTACGTGTATTCGCCCAACCGTCCGCTGGTTCCCAGCGAGGTGGCGGCGGAGAAACTCACCCACATCAACTATGCCTTCGCCAATATCAAGGACGGGCTGATGGTGGAGGGTTACGCGGGAGATGCAGAGAACTTCAGGGTCCTGAACGGCCTCAAGGAGCGCAATCCCAAGCTGAAAATACTGATCTCCGTGGGTGGGTGGACGTGGTCCGGCGGATTCTCCGATATGGCCCTGACTCCGCAATCGCGAAAGCGCTTTATCGACAGCGCGGTGGCGTTCCTGGAGCGCCACCGTCTGGACGGGCTGGACGTGGACTGGGAGTACCCGGGATAGAAGGGCCTGAACAACACGAACCGCCCTGAGGATAAGGTGAACTGCACGGCTTTCCTGGCGGAGGCACGCGCGGCTCTGGACCTGGCCGGCAAGACTGCCGGCACCCGTTACCTGCTGACCATGGCCACGGGAACTAACAACTCCTGGATCGAACACACCGAGATGGAGAAGGTGCAGGCCTCGCTGGATTTCGTCAATCTCATGACCTACGACATGGCTGGAGACTGGGACCCTGTGACCGCGCATCACTCGCCGCTGTTCGCCAACCCGGCGAGTGCTAAAGGCCAGTCGTGCGCGAGGGCGGTGGATCTCTTCCTCGCGGCGGGAGTGCCCGCCAGCAAGATCGTGCTGGGAGCGCCCTTCTACGGCAAAGCGTGGGGAGAGGTTCCGCCGGCGAACCATGGCCTGCATCAATCGGGCAAGCCGGTCACCGCAAGGCTGAAGACCAACTTCAGAGATATCAAGGCGAGCCTCGAAGATAAGGATGGCTTCGTGCGCTACTGGGACGATACCTCGAAGGCTCCGTTCCTTTACAACGCCGAAAAGGGCATTTTTATCTCCTACGAGGATGAACGGTCCGTCGGTCTGAAGGGCAGTTATGTGAAAGAACGCGGCCTCGCGGGCATCATGTTCTGGGAGTATGGCGGCGACTCCGAAGGGAAGCTGCTGGACGCTATTAACCAAGCTCTGAGGCCATGAAGGCTGTTACGCAGGATCTACTGTGTAACGGTAATCGTGGCAGCCTGACTCGCGACTCCGCCAACCGTGACTATGACGGGTATCGTTCCCAGGGGAGCGTTTGCAGGTACCTGTAGATTGACCTGCATCACGCCCACCAGTCCGGTGGGAATTCCGGCAAAGGAGACCGTGGCGGCAACCCCACCGATCGTCACGCCGAGAGACTGCGCGGGGACGGGCAACTGCGACACCGTCGAACCCGCGGGGGGAGCCGCTCCGGTTGCGACCGCCGGGGAGACCGCACCCGGGCCCGTCAGATAAAGCGTGACGACGCCGCCGCGCTTGACACTTTGCACCGGCAGCAGCGCTCCACTGCCATCGAAGAAGATACCGGGCGCCGCGGCCCCTAACGTCAGCGTGGCGGAACCTGCGCGTCCGTTATTGCTAACCACCAGAGGCAGCGCCTGATTCAGCGGCGCTTCGTACGGGATCTGCACGTTCAGTTGGCCCGGCGATGTGTAGAACAGTGGTGCGGCGATGCCGCCGATGGTCACACTTACGCCCGCATTCTGCGCCGGCAAGGGGACTGCCGCCGCCGACCAGACGGTATCCGACAGATTCGTCCCGAAAACGGTCAGCACCATGCCCGGCGCGAACGCCTGCCGAAAGGAAGCGCCATTCGCCAGCCCGGTGATCGCCGGAGGCGTGGTGGAGGCGACTGTGACGGTCAGGCTGGTGGTCGCGGTGTTTGCGTTGAGGCTGTTATCTCCGCTATATTGCGCCACGATGCTGTTGGTCCCCAATACGAGTTCCGAAGCGGCCAACACGATGCTCGCCGAGGCCGAAGCTCCCGTTCCGCTGAGGGTGGCGGAGCCGATCTGTTTGGTGGCAGACAAGAAAGCCACGGCGCCGCTGGGCGTGACTCCGTTGGTACCTGTCACGGTTGCCGTGAGCGTGATTGAACCGCTGGACGGAATGGAAGCGGCACTGGTCTGCAACGAAATCGAAGCAGTGGCTCGTGCCGCCGTACCGCCCGCGCGCCAGGAAGTGATCAGGTTGAACGCGTCCACCGAACCCAGCCCCGAGGCCAGGTCGTAACCCTGTCCCGCCGCATACCCATAGGACCCAGGCGTACAGTTGCGCGCCCGTGCGCTGCACGTGATGGCGACGATGTTATCTCCGGCCGTGACGTCGTGAAATGCGCCCGTGCCCGCCTGGGCCAGGGCGTAGAGACGCGGATTCACGTTGCCCAAGCCGGGCGCTGCCTGTGCGCCGTTCGCTACCAGGTACTGATTCAGCAGGGCGAGAATCCCCGCGAAAGCCGGCGTTCCCGCCGACGTGCCTCCATAGACCGAAAGCTGTCCGGCCGAATAGACCATGTAGCCATCGTGGTTTGCCGAGGCCGCCAGCGACACATCGGGGACGTTGCGCGCGCTGTTCGCCGGTACGCCGAAGCCGGTCTGCCATGCGGGCTGCGCGAAAATCGCGCTCGCACCGCCCCCGCCGGAAGCCGGATCGCCCACCGTAGTGTCGTTCCAAACCACCTCCGGGATGTAGGAGGTGACAGACCCGCCGCTCGCATTATTGCTGCCGTTCCAGTAAGTGCCCGTGCCCTCCCGGAGCGTAGTGCCGCCGATTCCGGTAACCTCTGGGATGTTGGCCGGTGAATCGACCGCAAGACCGATGCCGCTCGTCGAAGTGCCTGTGTAGCAGTCCGCCCCGCCCGAATCGCCCGATGCGTTGACCCAGGTCATGCCCTGGACGTTCGCCTGCTGTGCCCAACGCTGCATCGTTAGCATGTCGGAGCGCAGAGTCAGCGGTTCGCAGAGTCCGTAGCTGAGACTCAGCACGGGCGCCAGGTTCTGGTCGATTGCGTACTGCACGGCGTCCATCACGTCATTCGAATACACGTAAACGATGGTTGCCTGCGGAGCCGTCGCGCCCGCCCATTCGAGGTCGAGATTCGCCTCGCCCTGATCGTCGGTCGAAACACCGGGATCCTTGGTGTTGGGCACCAGAATGGTCTGCGGGTCGCTGGACGGCATGGCGAAGCGCGCGCGAAACTTCTGGTTGTCGGTGACGTCGATGCGGGTCTGCCCGGCAATCGCAATCTTTTGCCCTCGTCCGTCGAAGCCCGCGCTCCACAGGGCTTTGAGGTTGTAAATGGTCGCAAAATCATCCGGGCTCAAGTAGTGATTGCCGGTGGTGGTGGACGTGTAGTTCGGCTCAACGTCGCGCCGCAGTACGCTTCTCGGCTGCATGCGGAAATCGTTCAAGCCATGAATTCCGCGGACTGCGGCGCGCAGCGCTACCGGCAGCGAAGGTTCGCTGGCATTTGCATAGTGGTTGCGCCCATTCACGCTATAACGGTGAATGCGGATCTGCAGCGCCTCCTCCACATCGCTCACCAGACCTGTGAACAATACCGAGGTGCGCGAGCGCCCTACCGAGGCGACGCGCAGGTTGTGCTGCGCCAGCCATGCGGTGATCCTGGCGATATCGTCGGTGGATGCCCCGAAGCGATCGGCGTAATCCTCGGGCGTAAGCCAGCGATGAAATTGCGGCGACGCGGGGTCCTGTTGCGCTGCGAGCAACTGCTGCAAATCCGCCTGCTGTGCTGCCGTGGGTTCCAGAGTGAGAGTAATCGTGGGTAAGGTGGCGGCTGGATCGAGTTCACCGAGATCGTTCTCCGCGCGGGCCAAAGGGTGAACGTGCCCGGCCATTTGCGTCCGGTTCTTGTCCTGAATCGGACCCCGAATCAGGCGCGGTTGGGCGGAAAGACCACCGATCAGAAGGCCGGCGATAAAGAAGGAAAGGGAGATGCGATAGGGCATAAAACAAATCAATCTGGTTCGCTGAAGAAGGAGCAAATTGGCAGCCATCCTACAAATTGCGGAAGTACATGAAAAGACTGGCAGCGCTACCGAGACAGACGAGAACCAACCAGCATAATCACCGCGCCACTGAGACCATAGATGCGGCAAATTGACACTGGGCTACACTCACTTTGGCGTGTTAACAGGTTGCTTCCACTTCACAGCTGCGAATGCTGCAAGATGTACGGGATCGGACTAAGAGAGGGTGCGAGGAGGGTTGGACCGGATCTGGACGAGCCTTAAATTTCAAGTGCACCCGATTTCGGGCTCGTGTATTTTAAGGAGGAGCACCTGATGGCGCAGCTTGTATCGATCAATGTCGGGCTCCCTCGTGACATTTCATGGAGAGGCGAGACGGTCCACACGGCAATCTGGAAGCGGCCGGTAACGGGCAGGATTGCCGTCCGCCGTCTCAATTTGGAAGGCGATGGACAAGGCGATCTCGCCGGGCACGGAGGCGAACACCGCGCCGTGATGGTGTATCAACTGGAAGCCTATCGCTACTGGGAGGCTCACCTCGGCCGTAACGATTTTTCCATGGGACAGTTCGGTGAGAACTTCACGGTAGCCGGCCTGGCCGACGATGAAGTTTGTGTTGGCGATCGATACCGGATTGGAAGCGCGCTCTTCGAAGTCACTCAGCCGCGCGTGACCTGCTATCGCGTGGGTATCAGAATGGCAGAGCCGGCAATGGCCGCCCTGCTGGTGTCACATCACCGGCCTGGCTTTTATTTTCGCGTCCTTGAGGAAGGCGAGGTCGGCGCTGGGGACGACATCGTAAAGATCGCCGATGGCCCTGAACGCCTCACGGTGGCAGAGACTGATGGTCTGCTATATCTGCCGGATCCCTCGCGCGTACAACTGGAACAGGCGCTGCGCATTCCGGCACTCAGCCTGGGGTGGAAAACGTCTTTTACGGCGCTCTTAGAGCAGCACGTTCCAGCGGGAGGGAATCCCGGGCTCAAGGCTGCGGCGGGGACGCCACCAGCATGGCCGGGCTTTCGACCATTGCGCGTCGCCCAAGCGGAGAGCGAGGCTGCCAATGTGGTGTCGCTGTCCTTCGAACCGACCGACGGGGCACCGCTGCCCGAAGCACTACCCGGACAGTTTCTCGTCTTGCGATTGCGCATAACGCCCGACGGCCCAATGCTGCTACGGAATTACTCGATGTCGGGCAGGCCAGGCGCGAAGACTTATCGGGTAAGCGTCAAACGGGAGACGAACGGGGTTGTCAGCTCGTATCTTTGCGACCATATACACGCGGGCGATGTCCTGGAAGTAAGCGCGCCTCGGGGCGGCTTTACGCTGGGCCCCGGCGATGCACCAGTGGTCTTCCTTAGTGCCGGCATCGGGGCAACTCCCGTGCTGGCCATGTTGCACTCACTGTCTTCGGCGGCGTCACAGCGTTTAGTCTGGTGGATCTACGGAGCGCGTAACCGCGCCGAGCACCCGTTTGCAAAGGAGTCCCGTGGACTGCTTCAAACGCTCGCGAATGGCCGGAGTCACATTGTGTACAGCAAGCCTGGAGCGGAGGATAAGCCCGGTGTGGATTATGACTCCGTTGGGCACGTGGACACGGCCCTGCTCGATCGGCTCGGTGTGACTCGGGATGCGGAGTTCTACCTTTGCGGCCCGTCATTGTTCCTGAAGCAATTGACCGAAGGCTTGAGGAGTTGGGGTGCGGATTCCACACGAATTCACCAGGAAGTGTTTGGAGCGGAAGCTTCGATCACACCGGGGATTGCGCCAACTTCGCACCGGCGCGTTCACCGCCCCTCGGGAGAACCTGGCGTCGGACCAGAGATTTCATTTACACGCAGCGGGCTCACGGTTCCGTGGGATTCCCGGTACGCCAATTTGCTTGAACTCGCGGAGGCGTGCGACGTTCCGGTACAGTGGTCGTGCCGTGTGGGGGTGTGCCATACGTGCGAGTGCTCTTTGATTGGAGGAGCTGTCCGCTATGAGCCCGATCCACTGCAGCCCCCAGCCAGCGGGAACTTGCTGATCTGTTGCTCGACACCGTCTGGCGATGTCGAAATCGACCTGTGATGCAGAGACTCGCCAGTGACGCTGAAGTCCTGCGGGGGTGGTGGTGCAATTCCACCGACTGGTTCCCAGCGGCGTGGCGCATCGCGTCGAATTGATTGATTCCAAGCTGGATAGCGTTTGGCTATTTGTATGCTCTTTGTGAAGGTGGAGTCGACAAGGAGCCAACGCCATGAAGAGTTTGAATGGTACGAGATTGATGAGTGGGGCACTGGTCCTTGCAGGCGCAATGTTAGTACATACTGCGCCGGCAATGGCGCAGGATCTGGAAAACGCGGGTGGCTATAGCTACGCGCCGTCGGGAAACCTCAATGACCTTGTATCGCGGATTGCGCTCTATCCCGATCCGTTGCTGGCACAGATTTTTGCAGCAGCGGCTTTTCCGGACCAGATTGGCGCGGCTGCGCAAGGCTCCGGCGGACCGTTCGATCCATCGGTTGAGGCATTGATGCAGTATCCGAGCGTGTTACAGCTGATGGCGTCCGACGCTGGTTGGACGCAGGCCCTGGGTCAGGCGGTGATGCAGGACGAAGGCGCAGTAATGGACACGATCCAGAATTTGCGGCGCGAAGCACAGCAGTATGGATACCTGCAGAGCGGTCCGGAGATGCAGGTGGTGGACGATGGCGGATACATCGACATCATGCCGGCGGGCGGGAACATGTACGTGCCGGTTTATGACCCGTACGTGGTGTTCGCGCGGCCCCGTTCGGGCATCTTCGTGGGTGGAGCGATCCGCTTCGGCGGTGGTTTCCGTTGGGTCAACGGATATAATCGCTTCGACTGGCGGAGACATGAGGTGTTTGTGAATCGGCGAGTGTGGACGCCTCCGGTTCGCCGGACTTACGCGCCGACTCAGCGAGCGTTCCCGCAGCGGTTCGAGGGCAACCGAACGAACGGCAGCGGCGGCAATCGCGAATGGAACCGGACCAACACGGCGCCAGCGGCTCGTGCAGAGCGCAGCTTCACTCCGGAACAGCCGCGTCGCGACTTCACACGCCAGGAGCAGCGGAGCGTCACGCCTCAGCCTCGCGTGCAGCAGCGGAACAATCCTGCGCCGAGACAGATGGAACAACGCAACAACACGCCGCAGCCTCGCAATCAAGGAAGCTTCGGGCGTGGCGATGAGGGGCGAAGGCGCGGCCGCTAGGCGCGCCCTTCAATCGAACGGACAGAACAGGCACCTCCGATCGGAATACGCGCCGCGCTGCTAACTAGCCGCGGCGCGGCCACCGATTTTCGGGCGGCCAATTCACACTCTTCGTGCACAGCCGTAGATCCCAGGTTGATGATTCGCGTGAAGGCCCCGAGTGCAAACAACTCTTCAACAACGTCTGACCCGCCCAGATTGAGCACCTCACCCCATAGCGCTACATCGACGGAACATGGGCCTAGTCTGGCACGCCTGAAGGCGATGGGCCTGAGCAAGCGCAACACGCTTGCGCGTGGCGCGCACACTGCCTAAAAAGGGGTCGTCGTTCTTATGCGGCGTGTCGCCTCAACCCGAGGCAGTCAGCCCTTAGACTCCTCACCCGCAATATGGAAGCCCGTGTTCGCCGCCGGCACGCCCGCATAAATCGCCACCTGCAGCAGCACCTCTTTGAGATCGCTAACTTCCAGTTCCCCGGCCAACCCAGTACGCACATGCAGCCGGAACTCTTCCCACCGTCCCAACGACGCCGTCATCGCGAGCACCAACAAGCGCCGCGTCCGCATATCGATCCCGGGTCTGGTCCACACCGTGCCCCACGCATAGCGCGTAATCAAATCCTGAAACTCACGCGTCAACTCCGTGGTATTGGCAATCGCGCGATCCACATGCGCGTCGCCCAACACCGCGCGGCGGACCTCAAACCCCGCTGCCAGCGCATCGGGCGGCGCATCCGGCAGCAGGAAGGCGAACAGCGCCGCGGCGAACGCCACCGGACGTTCCACATTAGAAAGGTGGGCCGCCGCTAACTGTACACTCTGCGCCCCCGCGATGCCCGCCGCCAAGAGATCACCATGCCCCGCCCACGGCGTGGAGACATCAAGATCGCCGCCAATCACCAGCGTCGGCGCCGCTATCGCGTCCAGCCGATTCCGGTGATCCATATCGCGGATGGCCGCGCAGCATCCCGCGTACCCCACGGGGTCCGTCGCCAGCAGTACCGTACGAATCGAATCCACTATGGGGTTGCCGGTTCCGAGCATGCGCGGGCTGAAGAACCGCTGCATCACGGCGTCCGCAATCGCTTTGATCCCGCTTTCGAGCACCGTCTTGCGACGCGCCTCGAACAGGCTGGGGTCGGCCACGCGCGAGGACGTGTTGGCAAGCACGAGTCGCTCAATACGCCCGCCCGCATGAGCGCCTAACCACTGCCCGATCATGCCGCCAATCGAAAGCCCGCAATAAGAGAACCGCTCGCGCCCCGCCGCATCCACCGCCGCCAACACGTCGCGGCCCAGTTGCTCCATACTGTAATCGCCCGCCGGAACATCCGATGCGCCGTGCCCGCGAAGGTCCACCCGCAGCACCTGAAAATGTCGCAGCAGCCCCGCCATCTGCGGGTCCCACATGCCGTGATCCGTGCCCAGCGAGTGCACCAGCACCAGCAGCGGCCTTGCCGCGGAACCTTCCAACCGGTAGTAGATCCGGCAGCCTTGCGAATTCGTGAACGCCACGGTCAGTCCTCTCCTTCCAACAATCGCTGGCGGAACGCTTCCGCCGAGCCCAAATACTCTTCCGGCCCCTCGACCGGCGGCAGCCTCAGGCGTACCCGCTCGGAAAATATCGCGCCATGGGTCGCATCGATGTTTGTCCGCATGCGCGCCGCATCCACTGTGAGGCCCTCGGCAACTTCCGCCATCGAATCCACAGCGACACCCGCGCACTGCACGATACCTTGCACCGCACTCCACTCGGCCTGCCAGCCGCCAAGCGCGCGTTCGTGCTCCTGCACCATGCCGGCCACGAAATTCGCCAGCAGACCTGGCACCCGTTTAGCCGCCGCCATGGCCAACATACAGGCGACGGGGTTTCGCTTGTGCGGCATGCTGGAAGACCCGCCACGCCCTTCGCCGCCGGGCTCGGCCGCTTCGCTCACTTCGAATTGCATCAACAGCGCGATATCGAGCGCCATCTTCCCCAGGCTCGCCGTGTAGATGCTGAGTGCGGCCATCAGCGCCGCCAAGCGGTCGCGATGTCCGTGCCACGGCGCGTCCGGGCAATGCAGCCCCAGTTCCTCCGCCAACGCTTCGCTCACCGCGATCCCGCGATCCCCGAACGCCGCCAGGGTTCCACTCGCGCCGCCGAACTGCACATACGACGCCTCATCGAAGCGGCTATCCACACGAGCCCATCCGCGGCGAATCGCGGCGAACCACCCCGCAGCCTTCAGCCCGAAGGTCACGGGACTTGCCGGTTGCAGCAACGTGCGCCCCAACATCACGGTTCCCGAGTGTTCGTCCGAAAGGCGCCGCAGCCCGCGAAGCACTCGCTTATGGTCGGCCGCAAGCACCGTCCGGCATTGCTTCAACAACAGCACCAGGGCGGTGTCGGTCACATCCTGGCTGGTCGCGCCCCAATGCACGAAGCCCGCCGCGGCAGGGTCCTGCGCTCGCACGCGTTCCACCAGCATGCGCACCAGGGGAATCGCGGGAGTTCCCGCGCGCAATGCCTGCGCCGCCAACTCGGCCGAGTCGAACCCTGCGCTGTGTGCCGCCGCCCCAATCGCCGCCGCGGCAGCCGCCGGAATCACACCCCCACGCGCCTCGGCGCGAGCCAGTGCCGATTCGAAATCGAGCATAGCCTGCACTACCCCTTCATCGGCAAAAATTCGCGACAAAGGCTCCGTCGCTGAAAGGCACTCCATCAATCGCGTGGACATGACTCGATACTACACGGG
>JBDTPR010000199.1:0-10166 GCA_039932635.1 Candidatus Solibacter sp. | reverse complement strand
AGCGCCTTCTTCGTCTCGCAGGCGTTGCTGCCGGGCATGGTGGAGCGCGGGCGCGGCGTGATCGTCAACGTATCGAGCGTTGCGGCGCGCATGGGCGGCGGCATCGGCGCGGGCGTGTATGCCGCATCCAAAGCGGCGATGTCGGCCATGACAAAGAATATGGCGCGCGAGTTTGGACCCGTGGGCATCCGCGTGAACACGGTGTCGCCGGGAACCATCGATACCGATTTCCATCGCCAGTTTTCCACCGAGCAAATGCTGAATAACGTAAGAGCGGCGACACCTCTGGGACGCCTCGGCAACTCCGAAGAGACGGCCGACGTGATCGTCTACATGTGCTCCCACGCCTCACGCTACGTGCAGGGGCAGGCCCTGGAAGTCAACGGGGGCTTCCTGATGGTGTAGGCGCTCAAGCCGCCGGGCGATCGACAACTTCGAAGTCGATCCACTGCACCACAGGCGGCTTCTTCTTGCCGGCGTTCTCATCGGTGACGATCACCTGCAGCGGGTACTCGCCCAGATTCAAGCGGCCGCCCAGCGTGAGCACTCCGCCGCCGATCAGCCGGGCTGCGTCCTCTTTCGTGGGGTCCAGCAAGTTGGAATATTTCCCCGTATAGACGATCTTGCCGTTGCGAAAGAGGCGGATCTGGTTGCCCACGCGATACTGGCGCGCCGGACCCGCCGCCTTGGCATTCACCACCGCGAACCCATACAGAATGGCCTGCCCCGGACGGTAGCGCCGCGTGGCGGGCCCTCCTTCACTCCATTCCTGCACGCTGCCTTCATTCTCCGCCGGCGACACGCTTGGACTGCGCAATTCGGGAGGCGCGAGTTTCAACAGAATACCGCTGACCGCCAACTGCCCCTTGCGGGTATCGGGAACCTGCACATACTGGCTCGCCGATCCCATGCGCTCGCTGACCGCGTCACGCACCACAGCGCGCATCAGAAACGTGCCGGGCTGCTTCATGCGGTCCACCAGATTCAGCAGAAAGCCCTCGCGCAGCGCCTTTTGATATTGCTCCTCCGTAAGACTGATATCGAGCCGCCGCTGCCTTTGTTCCATAGGCTGCTTCACGCCGCGGAACGCCGAGGTCATCACATCCACGGCGCCGCGCCAGGTCCCATCCTCCTGCCTTCGGAAGGCCAGTTCCCTGCCTCCGAAATGCAGTAGCGAGTGCATGATCGGGCCGATCTTACTGGTCTGATTGAACGACGAAGTAAGCCGCACTTTGATGCCGTTGGCCGCGAAGGGCGAGGCCAGCGCTTCCAGCAACTGTTGCTCGCGACTCTTAGGCACAGGCGGCAGCGCGCTCGTCAATTCATCGGTGACGCCATTGAAGCCGCTCTTCCAACGCACCTTGAGTTCCGGGCGCCTCACGCACACAACCACACGATGGAACTTGGCTTTGCCCGACTCCTTATCGAAGGTGCCTCAGCAGAGGGCAAGGATGCGGAAGTAGCGCAGCATGGACGTTTCTAAGTTTATCTCTCCACCGGGCGCAGTGCCGTGTATCTTTATAATCATGTCCGCCCTACGATTTACCGGTGCCCAGATCTTACTCGGTGGGTTGTGTCCCGTGGCTGCACAGATCGAACTGGACGCACCCAGACCGGCCGGCGTGATTTCCGTGGATGTAGATCTGGTGAACGTGCTGTGCGGCGTGCGCGATAAGAACGGCACTTATGTGAAGGGTCTGCGCAAGGAGGACTTTGAAGTCAGGCAGGATGGCAAGCTCCAACCCCTGACTCACTTCGCCAGTGAAGTCGATTCGCCCATGACCGTGGCGCTGATGTTGGACGTGAGCGGCAGCGTGGCATCCATCATCGGAGTCGAGAAAGCCGCGGTTCGCGCTTTCTGGCCGAGGTCCTGCGCCCGGGCGACAAGTCGCTGCTGGTGGGTTTCGCCCAATTGATCGTTGTGTGGCAGGAACTGACAGGCTCGAAGGAAGAGATGAATGAGGCCTTGGACCGGGCCGGCCCCGGAGCCCTGCCGTCCGGCAATCCCGAACTGCGTTCACGCGGTGGGACGCTGCTTTACGATGCCGTAACCCTGGTGGCAGACCACAAATTGCGGCGCCTTCCGGGCCGCAAAACCATCATCCTGATTACCGATGGAGAAGACAACGGCAGCCTCGCCAACATCGCCAAAGCAGTGAAAGCGGCGCACGAGGCCGACGCTGTGATCTACGGCATACATTATGTCGATGACGAACGGGGAGGGCGCAGCGGCCTCGCGGTACTTCAGAAACTCGCTGAACCCACCGGCGGACGCGCCTTCCACGTCAGCGGCCGAGTCAAGTTGGAGTATGTGTTCGCACAGATCGCCGAAGACATGCGCAATCAGTATGGCCTCGGCTTCACGCCGCCGGCCAATTCCAAGGTAGGCGACTTTCACAAGCTCGAAGTGAAGACCACCAAAGCGGGGGCGAAAGCGCAGGCACGCAACGGGTATTACACCCGCAAGTAGCGACCGGCGCCCAGGCTCGCCGCCGGAGATATGATTGATGGGTGCTCCGACTCCTCTTCGCTACCCTGCTTCTCTGCCAGTTCGCTGCCGCCGCACCGAAGCTGCGCGCGCTGGTAATTGACGGCGTGAACAATCACGATTGGGCGGCCGGCACACGCGCCATCCAGAGCATCCTCGATGGTTCGGGACGCTTCACCGTGACGGTCTCCACGTGGCCCGCGCTCCCGGAGTTCAAGGGCTACGACGTCGTGATCAACAACTTCAACGGAGGGCACCTGACCACCGGCACGCGTTGGCCTCGCGAAGTGGAGCAGGCGCTGGAGACCTATGTGCGCGGTGGCGGCGGACTGGTACTCTTTCACGCCGCCAACAATGCGTTTCTGGACTGGCCCGAGTACAACCGTATGATCGGGCTGGGATGGCGCGAGAAGTCCTTTGGCGAAGGCCTCGCCGTGGGTCCTGGCGGCGCGGTAGTCCGCATCCCCAAGGGCGAAGGGCTGAATCCCGGCCATGGCCCGCGGCACGATTTCGAAATCTACCTCCGCGACACCGCGCACCCGATCACGCGCGGACTGCCGATCCACTGGACGCATGCCTCGGAGCAGTTGACGCACGGCCAGCACGGTCCCGCGGAAGGACTTGAAATTCTGACCTACGCCTTCTCGGAGATCTCGCACCAGGGAGAGCCGATGGATTGGGTGCGCCAGTACGGCAGCGGCCGGGTCTACACCACCATGTTGGGCCACACCTGGAAGGACGAGTTGAATCCCAATTTGGATGACGTGGCCTTTCAGGCGCTCTTGGCGCGCGGCGCCGAATGGGCGGCCACGGGGCAGGTGACGATCGCCGCCGCAATGGGCTGGCGTCCCCTCTTCGATGGCAAGTCGCTGGAGGGCTGGGAGACCCGCGGCGACTGCAAATGGAGCGTGCTGCCGGATGGCAGTTTGCTGGGACAGCGCACGCCGGGCGCGCCGCCGCACGACGCTGCGTGGCTGGGCCGGCAGGCGTGGCTGTACACGAAAGCGGAGTTCGGTGAATTCGACTTGCACCTGGAGTATTGGATTCCCGTCGACGGCAACAGCGGCGTCTCGATTCGCGATGGGTCGCGCGGCCACGGGGCCATCGGCGAGACCGATCAAGCGCGCCCCGATCTGGCAGGTTTTCCAAAAACCACTCCCGCGCACATCGGCTACGAGATCCAGATCATCGCCGACGATAAGGAAAAATTTCCGACGGGAAGCATTTACAGTTTTGTGCCGGCGAAGATCGGTGTCCAGCGATTAGGGCAGTGGAACAGCCTGGAGATCGAGTCGCGCGACAAGTTGATCCGGGTCCGTGTCAACGGTCAAATCGTAGCGGAAGGTCCTGGCGAAGCAGAGCGTGCCAAACGAGGCCCCATCGGACTACAACTTCACGATCGCTTCAGCACCGTAATGTTCCGCAACCTCCGCCTCCGCGAGCCCCAATCAGAGCCGCGACCGTGAGGGAGCGAGGCGAGCGCGGTTCGCCAAGGCCCTACCAAACCAAGCGAGCCTTCTTCCGCCCCTTCGGAACGTTGCCCATCAAAATCTCCTGACTATTCAGCGCCATCTGCCCGTCCGGACGCGGTGCGCGCTTATAACTGCCATCGGACTGCATGCGGCGAGCCTTCACATTGTCCACCAGATACTCGGCGAGAATCTCATCGCGCACGCGCAGCAACAATTCCTCATCGTCGATCGGAAAAAGAATTTCCACGCGGCGATTGAGATTCCGCGGCATCATGTCCGCGCTGCCGATATAGATCTCCTCCTTGCCGCCATTTCGGAAATAGAAAATGCGGCTGTGCTCGAGGAAGCGCCCCACAATGCTTGTGACCCGAATATTTTCGCTCACGCCCGCAACACCGGGCTTCAGGCAGCACACGCCGCGCACTAGCAGATCGACCCGTAAGCCCGCCTGCGAGGCGCGGTACAGGCAGCGGATGATGCTCGGATCCACCAGCGCATTCATCTTGAACACCAGGTGGCCCTTGCCATCCTTTCCGTGATGCTGAATCTCGCGCTGAATCAGCGACTCCATGGACTGCCTGAGATTGACCGGCGCCACCAGCAATTTCTGGTAGTCCTTCTTGGCCGAATACCCGGTCAGGAAATTGAAGAGATCGATGGTATCCGCGGTGATCTCCGGATTGCAGGTGAACAATCCAATGTCCGTGTAGGAATGCGCCGTGACGATGTTGTAGTTGCCGGTAGCCACGTGCAGATACGGTTGGATAGCATTGCCTTCGCGGCGCAGCACCAGCGCGGCCTTACAGTGGATTTTCAAACCCAGCAGACCGTAGACCACATGGCAACCCGATTTCTCCAGCGTCCGCGCCCATTCGATGTTGCTCTCCTCGTCGAAGCGCGCCTTCAGCTCCATCAGGACAGCCACCTGCTTGCCTTCCTCGATCGCTTCCAGCAGCGCCTCAACCACCGGCGAATTGCGCCCCACGCGATAGAGCACCACTTTGATGGCCAGCACGTCGGGGTCGCGCGCGGCCTGCCATAGGAAATCCACCACCGGCTGGAACGATTGGAACGGATGGTGCAGCAGAACGTCGCGCCGCCGTATCAGCGTGAAGATATTCTCTTCGTCGGTAGTCGGACGCAACTCAGGCGGGGAAGTCGGGAGGAACGGTTTGTACTTCAAGTCCGGCCGGTCGATTTGCGCCACGGCGAAGAGGCGGCTCAGTCCCAAAAGTCCCTTGCTTCGATAAATCTCGCCGCTTTCTAATTCCAGATTGGCTTTGAGGATCGACAGAATATGCTCGGGCATTTCCTGGTTGACCTGCAGCCTCACCACGCTGCCGAATTTGCGCTGGCGGACGCCCTCCTCGATCGTCTCCAGCAGATCTTCGGCCTCCAGTTCCTTGATCGCGATATCGGCGTCGCGCGTCACATGGAAAGGGTGCGCCTCAACGATGTGCATGCCGGGAAAAAGCGTGCCCAAATTAGCCGCGATCACCTCCTCGATCCACACGTAGGATTCCTGATGACGCGCACGACTGTGCTTCTTCGGCGATTGCAGCGGCGCCAGTGCAGGCAGCGAATCCGGGACTTTGACGCGCGCGAAGCGTTCCTCGCCGCCCTCGTCGCGAATCAGTACCGCCAAATTGAGACTGAGATTCGAGATGTGCGGGAAAGGACGTCCGGGGTCGAACGCCAGCGGCGTCAGCACCGGAAAAATAATCTCCGCGAAGTACCGCTTGCAGACCGCCAGTTGCTTGGTGTCGAGTTCGTGATACGGAAGGATGTGGACGTGTTCGGCGGCCAGCGCGGGGCGGAGCTCCTTTTCCAGCACCTGGTGCGCCGCATCCACCAGCCGCTTGACCTCGCGACGGATGCCCACCAACTGAGCGCTGGGGCTCAGGCGGTCCGGTCCGAATTCGGCAATGCCTGCGTCCAGTTGGGCATTGAGGCTGGCCACGCGAACCATGAAAAATTCATTGAGGTTCGAGCCCACGATCGCCAGAAACTTGATTCGCTCGAGCAGCGGATTTGAAGTATCCCGAGCTTCCTCCATCACGCGCGCCTGGAAGCTGAGCAGGCCGAGTTCGCGATTCACATAGAGGCTAGGGTCGTGCAGTTCCAGCTTCGGGTGTGCGGTTTTCTTGCCTTGCGGTGTAGCGGTCTTGCCGGTTGCGCGTGCGGCCATCTATCACAGGTTAGAACATTCACACCGCTTCCAAATGACGCAGCGAATTCCGCTTGACATCGGATTGCCCCTGCGACGCTGACACGACTACAATAAATGTATGGAGCCATCGTCAAAGCTGCCGTCTCCTTTCGTTATGGAGCGCTTCGGGCGACTCTCCGCAATGGACCGCTCTTTCGACATTGAGTATTGGCAGCGGTTAGGTCCAGAGGCTATCTTCGAAGCTGCCTGGCAGATGGTGGTAGACACGCACACGCGCCTCGGCGGCAAAAGCGATGAACTCCGACTTCGAAGATCTGTTGAACATTTTCATCGCACGCGAGGTTAGGTATCTCATCGTGGGCGGGCATGCGGTGATGCTCTACACCGAACCTCGGTACACCAAAGACCTGGATATTTGGATCGACGCTAGCGAACAGAACGCCGAGCGCGTATTTCAGGCGCTACTCGCTTTTGGCGCTCCGCTTGCCGGCCTTAAGGCCGCGGACTTCGCCAACGAAGGTTGGTTCTACCAAATGGGAATCCCTCCCGTGCGTGTGGACATCCTGATGTCGATCGATGGCGTGGCTTTTGACGAGGCCTGGCAGAACCGCCGGGCATCGAAGTTGGGTAAGGTTGACGCCTGGTTCATTGGGCGTGCCGATTTGATCCGGAACAAAAGGACCGTTGGCCGTCACATCGACCTTCACGACGCCGATTCTCTCGAGAAAGAGGTGTGAGAATTACCCGCCCCAAGCCCTGAGCGCCGCCACCTTCGCCCGCGCCGCGCCCGAATCGATCGACCCGGCAGCCAACCTCATGCCCTCGCGGAAGGACTCCGCGCGTCCCGCCGCCACCAACGCCGCCGCGGCATTCACCAGCACGATATCGCGTTGCGCTCCGGTCGCCCCCGCGAGCACCGCATTGGCGATCGTCAGATTCTCCTCGCGGTCGCCGCCGCGCAAATCTTCCGGCATCGCAAGGTCGACTCCGAAATCGCCCGGATTCAATTCGCGCGGGCTCACCGACCCGTCGCGAACCTCCCACGCATGCGTCCGCCCCGTTGTCGTAATCTCATCCAACCCGTCGGACCCGTGCACCACGAAGCCGCGTTGAATGCCGAGCGCCGCAATCGCTCCCGCCATCAACTCCGCCGCCTGAAGCGATGGCGCGCCAATCAGTTGTGCCGTGGCGCCCGCCGGATTCGTCAGCGGACCCAGCAGATTGAACACAGTCCGCATCTTGAGATCCACCCGCACGGGCTGCGCGTG
Organism: Candidatus Solibacter sp.; assembly: GCA_039932635.1. Lineage (GTDB taxonomy): Bacteria > Acidobacteriota > Terriglobia > Bryobacterales > Bryobacteraceae > Solibacter. The sequence goes on along the minus strand of JBDTPR010000199.1, from coordinate 2,768 downwards.
CTTCATCGCCGTGTGCACGGCCGGAGCGAAGAGGAACCCGATACCCACCTCGCGGATCGCGCGCCCCGCTTCCACCGGAGGCAAATCCAGACGCACGCCCCAAGCCTCCAGCAGATCGGCGCTGCCACAAATGCTGGAGATCGAGCGATTCCCATGCTTCGCCACGTTCACCCCGGCGCCCGCCACCACGAAAGCCGCGATGGTGGAGATGTTAAAGGTGTGCGCGCCGTCGCCGCCGGTGCCGCACGTGTCGAGCAGCGTCTGCCCCGGCAGCGCCGCATCCACCGGAACGGCCATCTGACGCATGGCGCGAGCAAAGCCCACCAGCTCGTCCACCGTCTCACCCTTCATCTTTTCGGCGATCAGGAAGGCCGCAATCTGCGCGTGGCTGGCCTCTCCGCGGAGCACAATCCGCATGGCTGCTTCGGCATCGGCAGCGGGCAGATTCTCTTCGGAAACCAGGCGGACGAGGTACGGCAGAAGGGACATGATATATTGGGTTTTCTAAGGCTAACACAGCGATTCCATGAAAATTCACGAGTATCAGGCAAAGGCCATCCTGGCCCAGTACAACGTCCCTGTGCCGCGAGGGCAGGTTGCGTACACGGTGGAAGAGGCGGAAACGGCCGCCAAAGCGCTCGGCGGATCGGTTGTGGTGAAAGCTCAGATCCACGCCGGCGGGCGCGGAAAGGGCGGCGGCGTCAAGGTAGCGAAGAATTCCGTCGAAGCGCTCGAAATCGCGCGCAAGATCATGGGCATGACCCTGATCACCCATCAGACCGGCCCCGAGGGCCGCGTCGTGCAGCGCCTCCTGGTCGAAGAAACCCTTCCCATCGAGCGCGAGCTCTACCTCGGAATCGTGCTCGACCGCGTCCAGGGCAAGCCTGTCTTCATGGCGAGTTCCGCCGGCGGCATGGACATCGAAGAGGTCGCCGCCAACACGCCAGAACTCATCCTCAAAGAGACCATGGAGTATCCGGGTCTGTCGCCTTTCCAGGCGCGTAAACTGGCCTTCGGCATCGGCATTCCCGCGGCCAGCATCGCCGCCGCGGTTGCCGCCATGACGGCGCTCTCCAAGGCCTACTACGCCACCGACGCATCGATGGCGGAGATCAATCCTTTCATCCTCACGGCCGATGGCAAAGTCTACGCGCTCGACGCCAAGATCGCATTCGACGACAACGCGCTCTACCGTCACAAGGACCTGACCGAACTGCGCGACCTCAACGAAGAAGATCCCCTCGAAGTCGAGGCCTCGCGCTACGGCCTGAACTACATCAAGCTGGAAGGCACCGTGGGCTGCATGGTAAACGGCGCCGGCCTGGCGATGGCCACCATGGACATCATCAAGTTCGCGGGCGGCTCGCCGGCCAACTTCCTCGATGTCGGCGGCGGCGCCAGCGCCGAGCAAGTCAAGAACGCCTTCCGCATTCTGCTCTCCGATCCCCATGTGAAAGCCGTGCTGATCAACATTTTCGGCGGCATCCTGCGTTGCGACACGCTGGCCAGCGGCGTTGTGGGCGCGGCGCGCGACCTCGGCATCAAGGTGCCGATCGTGGTCCGCATGGAAGGCACCAACGTGGAACTCGGCCGCCAGATTCTGCTGGAATCGGGCTTCAATTTCACGGTCGGCGCGGACATGCTGGATGCGGCGGAAAAGGTAGTCAAACTGGCCGCGCAGTAAGCGCCGCTGGTGTTCCAATGGCGACGACCCAAGAGGAAATGAATGAGCGTACTGGTAGATAAAAATACTCGACTGATCGTGCAGGGCTTCACCGGCAAGGAAGCGACCTTCCATTCGCAGCAGTCGATCGCCTACGGCACGAATGTAGTGGGCGGCGTGGTCCCCGGCAAGGGCGGGCAGACGCATCTGGACCTGCCGGTGTTCGACACCGTTGCGCAGGCAGCCAAAGCAACCGGAGCCAATGCCAGCGTGATCTTCGTGCCGCCGCCCTTCGCGGGCGACGCCATCATGGAAGCCGCCGACGCCGGCATCGAGCTGGTGGTCTGCATCACCGAAGGCATTCCGGCGCTGGACATGGTGAAGGCCTGGGAGTTCTTGAAGGGTAAGAAGACCCGCCTGATCGGTCCCAACTGCCCCGGCATCATTTCGCCCGGCAAGTGCAAGATCGGCATCATGCCAGCTTCGATTCACAAGGAAGGCCATGTCGGCGTGGTCTCCCGCTCCGGCACCCTGACCTATGAAGCCGTCGGCCAGTTGACCAAATTGGGAATCGGCCAATCCACCTGCATCGGGATTGGCGGCGACCCGATCATCGGCACCACCTTCCTGGACGCATTGGAACTCTTCAACGCGGATCCGGATACCCACGCCATCATCATGATCGGCGAGATCGGCGGGAACGCGGAAGAGACGGCGGCTGCCTACATTAAGCAGCACGTGAAGAAGCCGGTTGTCGGCTTCATCGCCGGTCAGACCGCGCCTCCCGGACGGCGCATGGGACACGCGGGCGCCATCATCGCCGGCGGGTCCGGCAAAGCGTCCGACAAAATCGCGGCCATGGAAGAGGCAGGCATCACCGTCTGCCCCACCCCGGCCGACTTAGGAAAGAAAGTTCAAAGTCGTCTATAAAATATGAGTCTCGAACGTACGTTTTCCATTATTAAACCCGACGCCGTAGCGGCGGGACAGGCCGGCGAAATTCTGGCCATCATCCAGAAGGCCGGCTTCAAGATTGTCGGCCTGCGCATGACGCGCCTGGCCGATGTCGAAGCCCAGGGCTTTTACGCCGTCCACAAAGAGCGCC